>JANQFM010000167.1 GCA_028277865.1 Acidobacteriota bacterium | reverse complement strand
GAAACTTCCAACATTTGGACTAAACTCTCCAACTGACAAGTGACAACTGGCAATTGGCAACTGACAACTGAAGGAAGGGATTTCATGCGAAGCTATATTCTCTCGGCGCTTGTTTTATTGGTTTTTCTGTCCAGTCGGGCCTCGGCACAGCAATTGGTGCAGATCGGCTCGGGATTTGAGCAGCCTGTCCTTGTCACCCATGCGGGGGACGGTTCGGGACGGCTGTTTGTCGTCGAACGCGAGGGGCGCATTCGGATTTACCGCGGCGGCGAGGTCTTTGCCCAACCCTTCCTGGACATTCGCAACCGAGTCCGGACCAACGGGGAATTCGGACTGCTGGGACTGGCCTTTCACCCGGATTTCGAGAACAACCGGCGCTTCTTCATCTACTATTCCCCCAGCAGCGGCAGCGCACGCATGGTGGTGGCTGAATACCGAGCCGCATTGGGCGATCCCGACCGGGCTGTGGACTCCGAGACGGTCATCATTGAGGTGGATCAGCCCTTTGCCAACCACAACGGCGGAACCATCGCCTTCGGACCTGACGGGTTCCTGTATGTGGGGCTTGGAGACGGCGGCTCGGCCGGCGATCCCCTGAATCACGGCCAGAACCTCAACACCCTGTTGGGGGCAATGCTGCGCCTGGATGTCGACGGAGCAAGCCTGGCGCCCGTCGACAACCCCTTCGTTGGGCAACCGGGGCGCGACGAAATCTGGGCCTACGGCCTGCGAAACCCTTTCCGATTCTCCTTTGACCGCGGGACGGGCCGGCTCTTCTTGGCCGATGTGGGCCAAAACAGGTTTGAAGAAATCGACATCATCGAGCGGGGAGGAAACTACGGTTGGAGGATCATGGAGGCAAATAGCTGCTTTTCCCCCTCTGTCGGCTGCGATCAGGCCGGGCTGACGCTGCCCATTCACGGCTATGGCAGGGGTGATGGCACCAGCGTTACTGGCGGGGTGGTCTACAGAGGCCTTTCCTTCCCCGAGCTCAATGGGCTTTATATCTTTGGCGACTTCGGCTCGGGGACTGTCTGGACCCTGCGCGAGGACTCTCCCGGAGTGTGGCTGCGGGAAGTGCTCTTTGAAAACATCCCTGGTTTGGTGGCTATCGGCGAGGACCAACTGGGCGAGGTCTACCTGGTCGACTTGTTCGGCGAACGCCTGCTGGCCATGGTCGGCGACGACCTCGACAGAGATGGAGTCCCCGACGTGGATGAGGACGCCGCACCCAACGACGGCGACGCCAACCTGGACGGAATCGCCGATCGCCTTCAACCCCATGTCGCTTCCCTGCAAACCGCCTCGGGGGATCCGCTCAGCCTTTTGACGGCACCCGGAAACCAGCTCTTGGAGGTCGGCTTCGTCGACAACCCCTCGCCGCAAGACACGCCTGGCGTCGAGTTTCCATTCGGATTCCTCTCGGTCCAAATCCGGGGAATCCCTTCCGGTCGAGCGGAAGTGACCCTGCTGCTCCCGTCGGCGACCGCACTCAACTCCTACTACCTGTTCGGACCCACTCCGGATGATCCCCAGCCCCACTGGCACGAGTTTTTTGCCCAAGGGGGCAACGGCGCCGAGATCGGCACCCACACGGTCACTTTGAGGTTTGAGGACGGTCAACGGGGCGACGGCAGCCTGGCGCCCGACGATGCCATCCTGGCGGTGGGCGGGCCGGCTTTCGACGCCGATGGGACTCAGGTGTCTTTTTTCCCCCAGATGGGCGACGGGACTCAGGGCAGCCTGAGCTTTCGAACCGGCGCCGCCTTTGCCAATACCGGCCCGGACACATTCCTGAACCTGGAGTTCTTCCAATCGGACGGGACGCCCATGGCCCTGGATCTGATCGATGAGGGCCGCAACATCTCCATCGAGCGACCATTGCTGCGCGGGCAGGCCTTGACCCTCCTCTCCAGCGGCGCAGGGGACGAGCAGGGCACACTTCAGGTGGGATATGCCCGCATCGCGTCCGGCCCCGGAGTAGGCGGCACCCTGCTCTTTCAGCGCAGCCAATCGCCCGAGAGCCTGATCCTCTTCGAGACCGGCATACCCGCTTCCGCTACGTTGACCGGCTTCACCGTCCTTGCCGACCAGCGGGGTGTGCGCCAGACCGGCCTGGCGCTTGTCAATCCTCCTGAAACCGTCCCGCCCTCGACTTTGCCAGCCACTACAGCCACGCTGCGCCTGCGCCTGTACAACGCTGAATTTGAGCTGATCGCCGAAACGACCGAGACACTTTCGGACGGCCATCATCTGGCCCGCTTCCCCGGAGAGCTCTTCGCAGACCAGCTGCCGGACGGCGTGGGCGACATTCTTGGCACCATCACGGTTGAAAGCGATCTGCCGATCAGCGCTGTCACCCTGCGCCAAACCGACCGGCCCGGAGTCGAATTCCCCGACGAGGTTCCCACCCTGTCGGCCTTCCCGGTCATCCCGGGACGCGCTGATGCCGACCAATGATGGAGCCTTGAATTTTGATTCCGCTGAAAAACACAGAGGCTACTGCCGGGCATGTCGGTTCTGCTGCAAGACTCCCTTTTCCGGCGGCAAGGGGCTTCCCGTTCAAAACTTAACGGACCTTGAGCACTTTCTTCATTCCTACCGCCCTCAAAGCCTCCCGGTCGTGCCGCGATTTGATTAGGCAGCCGATGGTCTGTCCCAGGCATTCCTGATCGATCTGGTGCTTTCCCAAGGCCGTCAAGGCCATGGCCCAGTCGAGCGTCTCGGCCACGCCGGGTGAACGGGAAAGCTTTTCTTGGCGCAGCGACTGAACAACACGCACCACCTGTAAGGCCAGACCCTGGTCGATTCCGGGCAACCGTTTTCGCACGATGCTCAGCTCCTTTTCCAGCCCTGGATAGTCGATCCAGCAATACAGGCAGCGGCGCTTTAAGGCATCGCTCAACTCGCGGGTGCGGTTGGAGGTCAGGATGACATGGGGAACATGCCGGGCGTGGATAGTCCCCAACTCGGGGATACTGATTTGGAAGGCGGAAAGCAGCTCGAGCAAAAAGGCCTCGAATTCTTCGTCGGCCCGGTCGATTTCGTCGATGAGCAGGACGGGCGGGCCATCCTGGGCGGTGATGGAGCGAAGCAGGGGCCGTTCAAGCAAGAACTGGCGCCCGAAAATGTGGGCCTCTTTTTCTTCCAGGCCTTGGCCGGAGTCCTTCTGAAGCTGGATGGCCAGCAGCTGCTTCTGATAGTTCCATTCGTAGACCGCCGAGTGAACGTCCAGCCCTTCGTAGCACTGCAGACGGATCAGTTCGCAGCCCAGCCAACCCGCCAGGGCGTTGGCCACCTCCGTCTTGCCGACCCCTGCGTGCCCTTCGATGAGCAGCGGGCGTCCCAGGCGCAGCAGCAGGAAAACGACCGTCGCCAGCTCTTCGTCGGCCACGTAGCCTTGCGATTCGAGCCCTTCGGCGATCAGTTGAGGATGGAGTTCTTTCATCGGGTAGCTGTTTTCAGCCTACTGCATTCAGGACGTCTCGAATTGAAATGTGACCCGGACGAAGCGGGAGTCCGTGTCTTGGACCAGTAGAGGTTCAGTCCCGTTGAACTCGCGCATCAGGCGTCGCATGATGGGCCAGCCGCGACCGCGTTGCTCCATCTTGCCCAGCGCAAGCAGAAAGTTTGCCATCAGCTCATTGCGGGACCTGGGATGCCCGCCGGCCAGCACACTTTCCGGCGTCATGTGATTGGGCAGAGTGCCTGGACTGGTGACTTCGAGGCGGTCCGTGTAGAACTCGATCGAGGTTTTGGAGCCCGTGATGGCGTAATCCCGGTGTGCGACTGCATTTGCAACCGCCTCGCGCAGAGCCTGCAATGGGACGAAGTGCGTGTCTTTTCGGTCCAGGCCCTCGTAGCTTTCAAAGCGGCCTAGTCCGCGCACCCAGGCAACTGCACGATCGATCTGCTCGTCCAGCCGACCCTTCGCCTCGCTCACCAGGATGACTTCGTCCGATCGATCGGTGCCTTGATAGGCAACGCACTCGATCCAGAAATTGTCTGTTTGGGGATAGCGTTGAGGGTCTTTGCCGAACGCCATCACGCCATACAGGCTGGGAAAGAGATCTCCGTTGATCCGGACCAGCAGGCCTCGGTTGAGCAGGTCTTGCTCAATAGGAGGTTGGGGCTGCTCGTCGGTCTGGATGCCAAGCCTGCGCAGGAATTGCCGGAAGGAGTGCAGATCGATGTCATCCACACGACCGGCTTCAATATATCGTTCTTCGGTGAGAACGTACCCGAATGCATTGTAGAGTTCTTGAAGCTCGGTGGGAGAGGGCTCTACGCTTGCTCGTCCCCGGCGCACCCACACCCTGCCATTGTAGCGGAGCGGCTCAAAGCCTCGTTGATGAGGGACCTCTACCCAGTGGACCCATCCTTGAGGGCGAAGCTGCTTTCCGATCCGGGCTGAAAGAGGCGAGCTGCATCCGGAATGGAGGAAGCTCGTCAGCCTCTCCTGAACGGCTTCCGAACTCTCACGTACACCTGGGATTTCTCCACCATCGTCGACTCCCAGGACAAGCAGCCCTCCCTTTGAATTGGCAAATGAGCAGACGGTTTGGCCCACTCCCCTAAGGTCACCTAGCCCACGTTTAGACTCCGTCTCGCTGTCCTCGCCTGCCTCAATGCGTCTCAGTACTTCAGGCCAATCCATCGATCACCTCAAGAGCCGTTCAATCCCCATCGGATAGGATTGTAGCGTTTTAGCGGCTCTGAAGCCTGCCAATCGTTGGGGTAGACTGCTTGGATCATGAAACGTGCCCTGCTGGCGCTGGCCGGCTGTTTGTTGCTGCTGTTGATCGTTTGGTGGATGTGGCCGCAGCAACTGGGCAATCCGAACTTCGATGCAGCGGTTGCGCAGCCCGCCTACTCAGGCGGCGGCCCCCGAGTCCTCTTCGATGAAGGACACTACAACTTCCACAAGTCCGAGGGCCGCTACAAGCCTTTTGCCGACCTGATCCGATCAGACGGATACCGCATCACCGTGAACACGTCCCGGCTGAGTCGCGAGATTCTGAATAGCCACGACATCCTTGTTTCAGCCAATCCCTTGGGACTGGGAGGCAGCTTGCAGATGGCAGCCGCACGGCTGGGATTGACCGTCAACCTGACCGGCAACGCTTTTGACGAGGACGAATGCCTGGCCGTCCAGTCCTGGGTGCGTCAGGGAGGCGCCTTGCTGCTGATCGCCGATCATGCCCCTATCGGCGCCGCTTCGGACAGCCTGGCCCGACGATTCGGGGTGATGATGTCCAACGGCTTTACCCTGGACGAACACCACCACGATTCCGAGTCCGGGAATTGGGGTTTTTTGGTCTACACCCGCGAAAACGGCCTACTGGGCGAGCACCCCATCAGCGAGGGGCGCAGTGAGTCCGAGCGGCTCAAAAAGGTCATGACATTTACCGGGCAATCCCTGCGCTACCCGCCCAAGGCCACTCCTTTCTTGCTGCTGCCGGAGACCGCCTTTGAACTGCCCCGGCGCAACTCTCTGGACAGTGAAGCCCGTTCGGTGGCCGGCCATGCCCAGGGGATCGCCCTGGAATTCGGCCATGGCCGAATTGTCATCCTGGCAGAAGCAGCCGCGCTGACCTCACAGATCGTCTCTGCCGAGGAGGGCAGCTTCAGCTTCGGCATGAGCCCCGACAACGACAACCGCCAGTTGGCTCTGAACATCCTGCATTGGCTTTCGCGGCTTATGGCTGAAAGTCCGTGAGATCCCCGCACCCCACGAGCGATTCGCCGCTGAGCAAAGACGGGCCAGATTTCTCAACGCCCTCTGCGTCCTGGCTCCGCGTCCTGTGCGGTTCAATCCGGTCTTCGAATCGTTCTGGAAAATGGTATCGTGCCCTTCGAGAGAATGCGCTATTTCAATACAGCAGGACCTGCCAAGCGTGAAAACCACTACCGCCTGC
>JANQFM010000612.1 GCA_028277865.1 Acidobacteriota bacterium | reverse complement strand
GAGGCGCAGAGACGCAGAGGAGGGGGAAGGAGACAGATGATTTCGGATCGTCCAGATCTTGCGAGGCAGCGCCTCTGCGGGACCAAGGTCCACAGAATGACCCATCTTTCTGACAACTGACAACTGCGGTTCTGCGTGCCTCAGCCTTCGCTCTTGCTGACGAAGCGCCTTTCGATCAGGCCCAGTACAGCCAAGATGAGAATCGTGGAGAGGGTTGTCATGCCCGCCAGGGCGTAGTAGCCGCTGCCGCAGGCCAGGCCGATGGCGCCGGTCACCCAGATGCCGGCCGCGCTGGTGATCCCCTCTACAGTGCCCCGTGCACGGATGATGCTGCCCGCACCCAGGAATCCAATCCCGCCAATGATGCCCTCAACTATGCGGATGGGATCGGGGCGGGTTGCCTGCCCGACCTGTACGGCGCTGTGGAACAGTTCCATGGTCACTAAAGTAAAGACGGCTGAACCCATCGAGACCATGGAGTAGGTTCGAAGCCCGGCCGGCTTCTTCTTTTTCTCCCGCTCCCACCCGATCATAAGGCCGAACAAAACCGCCAACGCTACTCGTATCATTGCCTCGCTGAATGGGACGTGAAAAGCGTCGAGATTCATAATGCTCTACGATACACTCGTTTTGCCCGATAAGTGCATCCAGGACGAATGGCCCGCGATTCCTGCAGGGGCAGATGGGCTCATCAAAGTGCCAACTTTTCCGAACCTGAAGCAGTCAAAAACTCCATGGCATTCGAAGACGCTCGTTTCGCTTTACGCAGCTTTGCGGGTAAAAACCGCAGCCTGACCCTGGTCTGCCTCTTGACACTGGCATTGGGGATCGGCGCCAATACCGCCCTCTTCAGCGTCCTGAAAGCTGTTGTTTTGGAGCCGCTGCCCTATCCCGATTCCGAACGGCTGACGCAGCTGATGATCGACTGGCCGGAGTACGACGCCTTCGGCATCGCCTATCATACCGGACCCGATTATCTGGACTACCGCGACAAGCTGGAGTCATTCGAAAGCCTGGCCTGCCTTTACACCTACAGCCCGGAGGGCTTCAACCTCAGCCAGGACGGTTCGGCCATTCACATCACACGCCTCAAGGTCAGCCAGGGCTATTTCGAGACCCTGGGCGTACGGCCTTTCATGGGACGCACCTTCACCCGCCAAGAAAACCTCCTGGAAGGGGAAATCGATCCCGATCGCCCAGCCGATTACCGCCCGGCCCGCCAGCTGGCCATCCTCAGCCATGGGCTCTGGATGCGCCACTTTGAAGGAGACCCCTCGGCAGTCGGACAGGACATCCAGCTCAACGGCCTTCCATACGCTGTCATCGGAGTATTGCCGCCCGGCTTCCAGGATCCGATCATTGGCCAGGTGGATGTCTTCGTGCCCCATAACTTGTCGCCTGGAGGCTACAACAGCAGAAACAACAACTACCTGAGCGTCATCGGGCGGCTCAGGGCGGGTGTTTCACTTCAAGCCGCCCAACAAGAAATGAATGCTCTGACAGCCGCACTCCGGGAAGAGCATCCCCAGCGCCGGGATCGGGTCACCAGACTGGTCTTCTTGCAGGAAAGGCTGGTGGGAGACTTGGGCGGCACCCTGTGGGTGCTGACGGCTGCCGTGGCGACGCTGCTGCTGGCCGCCTGTGTCAATGTGGCCAACCTGCTTATGGCCTGGGGCTCTTCGCGGCGCAAGGAGCTTGCGGTTCGCTCCGCCTTGGGCTCCAGCCGGCCCCGCATCGTCCGCCAGTTGCTCACCGAAAGCCTGATCCTTTCAATGCTGGGAGGGCTGGCGGGCTTGGCGGTGGCATTGGCGGGGGTGCGCGCTCTGATCGCTCTGCGCCCCGAGTCTTTGCCCGCCGTGGCCCAAGTTCAATTCGACGGATGGATCTTTTTGTATTGCATGAGTGCCGCCTTGGTCACCGGACTCTTCTTCGGGCTGGCGCCGGCATTCAAAGCTTCCCGTTCCGACCTGGAAAGCGGCCTTCGAGAAGGAGCCCGGGAGGATAGCGACGGTTCGGGGCATCGGCTGCGGCAAATGTTGGTGGGAGCCCAGGTTGCCATGGCCGTCGTCTTGCTTGTGGGTGCGGGGCTGCTGGCCAAGAGTTTCATGGGACTTCTCCAGCAGGATCTCGGATTTGAACCTGCCAACGTGCTCACCTATCGCGTCAACCTGCCTCAGAGCCGCTACCAAGACCCCGGTCGCCGCACCGAGTTCTATCAGAACCTTCACCGGCGCCTGGAATCCCTGCCCGGCGTCCGTTTTGCCGGATCGATTTCCCGCTTGCCTGTCAGCGGCCCCTACCATTCCTGGGGCTTCCAAATCCCGGATCGCGCCCAGGACGACGACTCCGGCTGGGGCAATGCCCAGATTCGGGTTGTGGACGGTCGCTTATTTGAAGCCTTGGGGATCCGGTTGCTGCGGGGTCGCCTGTTTGATTCTACGGATCGCGATGATGCTGCACCCGTCATCCTGATCAACCGCGCACTGGCGGAAACCTATTTTCCCGGCCAGGAAGTTGTGGGGAATCAGCTTTTGGCAGGCGGGGGCAGTCCTCGAACAGTTGTGGGGATCATCGAAGACGTCCGCCACCTCCACCTGCAGCCTGCCGCTGCAAAAATCTACTTGCCTCATACCCAGTACGCCGGCAACCGCAACTGGGGACTCTTTCAGGTGGCGGCCCACAACGGGCCGGTAACGAACCTCCCCAGCCTGATTCGCCGTGAAGTGAGCAGCATCGATCCCCAGCTGGCCGTTTTCGACCTGCATTCCATGGACGAAGTGGCCGCCGCAGGGATTTCACAGCAACGCTTCGCCACCGTCCTGATGGGGCTCTTTTCGGGCAGCGCCCTGCTCTTGGCAGCCATCGGCTTGTTCGGAGTCCTCTCCCACGCCGTCTCATCGCGGCGCAGGGAAATCGGCATTCGAATGGCCCTGGGCGCCAACAATCGCCGCCTGAGGAGATTGGTCGTTCGTCAGGGAATGGCTGTGACCCTGTGCGGATTGCTGGCGGGAACCGCAGCCGCCTTCAGCCTCAGCCGCTTCTTGGCCTCAATGGTCCACGAAGTGAGCGTCACCGACCCTTCCGTCTTCCTGCTTATTGCAGGTTTCTTGTGCCTTGTCTGCTGGGCCGTCGCCTACCTCCCCGCCCGCCGCGCCACCCGTGTCGACCCCATTCGGGTGCTGCGCGAGGAGTGATGCGGAATTAATCCGGGTAGAGTCCAATGCTGCTCACTCAGGGGGTCTCGTCCGTAGTGAACGAGTGGGATGAAAAGGGAGCCGGCCACCACAGGAGCTTGCCTCCGTGGAGCCGTGTTTGGAAACCAGACAGCGTACCCCACCCACTGACGCCACCACGCGGGCTCGTCCCCGTGGAGCGGTGTTTGTTGGCGGCAGCGCCGGCATGGCAACACCGCTCCACCGAGGCAATCTCGAATGGTGGCATTTTCTCTTTTCCGATTCTGTCTGGTTTCCAAATTGAACGAAATTGGGATTTAGCCAGACGGAACAGTAGGAAAAGGGTGCTTGCTCTGGCGGCGGGTGTTGTTATAGCATCGGCAACAGACTAAGTGCTGCTTTACAACCGAATGCGCAAGTCGGGACAAGAGGGAAAGCCCGCGGTAAGGGCGCAAACTCCCTACGAAACTCACGCGAGTTCTTCTTCGTGAGGATTTCGATCCCTTTGGGGGGCTCTCCTTTGCACCCGATGCACGCTATTGCAGTGACGAGGTGTGCACCATGGATTCTCTTTGTTGGCGGCGGTTTTTCGTTGTAGTCATCACAACGTCCATATTCCTTAGCTGCCTGCCGATCCACCGGAGCAAGCTTGTTGAGATCGATCCGGGGAAGGATTCCGACACAGTACAGGTCCGGTTCCTTGGTGTGGGCGGTTTTTACATTCGCAAGGGAGATGATGCGATCCTGACCGCTCCCCTCTATTCCAACCCCAAGCTGCCCGAATTACTGAAAAAGCCGATCCCTCCGAACGTCGCTCGCATCGACCGGTTCCACCCCAAAACTGCGACAGATGTGAAGGCCATACTGGTTGGTCACGCACATTACGACCATCTCATGGACGTTCCATACGTCTGGCAAAGGACGCCTGACGCGATCATCTACGGCAACAGATCGATGAAGCACCTGCTGGCCGGGTACAAGAGGGATCCCGTCCAGGATACCGGCATTCCGGACATTCCACCAGGCAAAGTCATCGCCTTGAACAAGGAAGGCGCCAACCAGGTTGACTACAGTATGTGCAAGGCCAATGGCGCCCCTGAAGAAGACCCTGACTGCCCCCAAAAAACGGGCGGTGCCGGAGGCTGGGTGAGCGTCCCAAAATCGAAAGTGCGCATCCGAGCCCTGTGCTCACAGCACCCGGCACAGTTCCTCATGTTCCACCTTTGGACCGGGTGCGTATCTGACCCGCTCAAATCGGTGCCCCAGAAAGCGGATGAGTATCTGGAAGGGGAAACTCTCGCCTATCTGATCGACTTCATGGATGCGGACAATCGGACCCCGCTCTACAGGATCTATTATCAGGATGCGGCCACCAGCCCCACCATCGGGCAAGTACCGCCAAAGCTGCTGCAAGAAAAAGCTGTTGACCTCGCTTTATTGTGCGTCGGCAGCTTTGATACGGTCACCGATCCAGCCCACATCGTTGCCAACACCAAGCCCCGTGCCGTGATTCTAGGGCACTGGGAGAATTTCTTTCGTCCTCAGGACAAGCGGCTCAAGGGCATTCCCTTCCTGGATGTGAAGAGACTCATCAGGCTTGTCAAAGCCCGGCTGCCCGAAACCACCGAGGTTTATCTGCCGGCTCCGCAAACGCTTTTTCATTTCCGTCCAGCCAGGGCGGGGTCGGCCCCAACCTCCCAGCCATGACACCAGCTTGAAGAGCCTCTTGACCTGGAGCGCCCGCATCCCTGCGGGCCTTTTTCTTTAACCCTGCTCCGTCTCACATCCCTGGATAGGCATGGTCTCGTGGTAAACTCAAATTCTGATGTGTGGAATCATTTGTTACCTGGGTCAGCGTCCGGCTGTGCCGCTCTTGATGGACGGGCTGCGTCGGCTGGAGTACCGGGGCTACGACTCCAGCGGCCTGGCAGTCTTCAGTAATGGTTCCATCGAAAGCGAGCGGGCGCTGGGCAAGATCAAGGCTCTGGAAGAGCGTCTGCAAGGCAAGAGGTGGCCTGCTCGGGGCGGCATTGCCCACACCCGATGGGCTACCCATGGCGAGCCTTCGGAGCGCAATGCCCATCCTCACCGGGATTGCACGTCCAGCATTTTTTTAATCCACAACGGCATCATCGAAAACTACCAGCAGATCAAAAACAGGCTGGTCGCCAAGGACCACCAATTCGCCTCCGAAACCGACACCGAAGTCCTGACCCACCTGGTCGAGGATCATTACCGGGGTGACCTAGTCGAAGCCGTGGAGCAAGCATTGCGGCAAGTGCGGGGCGCCTTCGGCATCGCCGTCATGTGCCGTCAGGAGCCGGACAAGATCGTGCTGGCGCGGCGCGGCAGCCCCCTGATCATCGGCGTCCGCAACGGCGAGGTGTTCGCCGCCTCGGACGTGGCGGCCCTGGTCAGCCACACCAAGAACGTCATTTACCTGGAAGACAATGATATCGCCGTCTTGACGCCATCCCAGTACGACATTTTCAACCTGGACGGCGCCGACACCTTGAACCGCATCGAGACGGTGGTGGACTGGGACGTCCGGGAGGCTGAGAAGCAGGGCTACGAGCACTTCATGCTCAAGGAGATCTACGATCAGCCGGCTTCGATAAAGAACGCCCTGCGGGGACGCCTGATCGAGGATGAAGGGACCGCCAAGCTGGGCGGATTGGCACCGGTCAAAGATCAGGTGCTGGACATGGATCGCCTGATCATCGTTTCCTGCGGCACCTCCTACTATGCGGGCCTGATCGGCCGTTCCGTGATCGAAAGCTGCACGGAGATCGGCGTCGACGTCGACCTGGCCTCCGAATTCCGCTACCGGAGGCTCAACCTCAAGTCGGGCACGATCGTGCTGGCCATCAGCCAGTCCGGCGAAACAGCCGACACCCTGGCCGCCGTCCGCGAAGCGGAGCGCAAAGGTGTCCCGGTGCTGGGGATGGTCAATGTGGTGGGCAGCAGCATCGCCCGAGAGACGTTGGCGGGCGTCTACAATCACGCCGGACCCGAAATCGGAGTGGCATCCACCAAGTCCTTCACCTCCCAGGTGGCCGTCCTTTACCTGGTCAGCCTGCTGTTGGGCCGTCGTCACCGCATGTCGGTCAGCGAAGGGCAGGCCTTCATCCGGGAATTCAAGTCCATCCCTGAAAAGGTGGCCTTGATCCTGGAACAGGCCGACCACATCCGCCAAGTTGCCCGTAAGTACCGCCGCTTCAAGAACTTTCTCTTCGTCGGGCGTCAGCTCAGCTATCCGGTGGCTTTGGAAGGCGCACTCAAGCTGAAGGAGATCTCCTACCTGCACGCAGAGGCCTATGCGGCCGGCGAGATGAAGCACGGACCCATTGCCCTGATCGACGAGAATTTCCCTTCGGTGTGCATCGCTCCCCGGGACAGCTCCCGCGAGAAGATGATCTCCAATATCCAGGAAATCAAGGCCCGACGGGGGCCGGTGCTGGGCATCGCCAACCAAGGGGATGCGCAAATGGCTCACATCTGCGACGACCTGATCGAAGTCCCCGCCTGCGACGAGTTGTTTACACCCTTTCTGACGGTGGTTCCTCTTCAGTTGCTGGCCTACTACATCGCGCGTGAAAACGGCTGTGAAATCGACCAGCCACGCAATCTGGCCAAGTCTGTGACTGTCGAATAAGCAGCTCGGACGACTTTCCGGCTACTTCCGAATTAGCTTCGGATCGACGTAGGTTCCGTAGCGGGAGGCGCGGCCGAGGCGCCAGAAGTAGTCGTAGGCGGTGCGGGAGATCTGGCGCATGATCGCAGCGAACTCGTTTTCCAGCCCATAGTTGCCCATCACCACCACGATGTAGGGGCGCTCCCGCAAGTGGACGATGGCCCATTCGGTGGAGACTCCCGGAATGCCTCCCGGCTTGAAGGAGACGGGCAAATCGGCGGGGAGCCCGGCCCGGATGGCGCCTGATTTTCTTTTTTGCAGGATGGAGAGCATATCTTGGCAGGCCGCCGCATCCAGGAACTCCCCCTTGTAGAGCATTTCCAGGATGTGGGCGGCTTCGGCAGCAGTGGAGAGGTTTTCATCGCCCCGCCCGCGGGCGGCCGCATCCATCATGAGGCGCTGAACACGGGTCTGAGGCAGGCCCAGCGATTGCATGGTCTGGTTGATGCGCTCCATTCCAACCCGGTTGATGAGCATGTTGGTGGCGGTATTGTCGCTGACCAGGATCATCAGCACGGCCAAATCGCGGATACTGAGCTGCGAGCTGCCGTCTCCCAGCTCTTTGAGCACGCCACTGCCGCCCACCTGCTCGGAGGCACCGACAGCCACCGGGTCCGAGAGCTTGAAGCGGCCTTGATGGGCTTGCTTGTAGACTTCCATCAAAACAGGGATCTTGATGGCGCTGCCCTGGGGGAAGACCCAGTCGGCGTGATGCTCGAAGCGTTGGCCGTCTGTCAGGTCG
>JANQFM010000606.1 GCA_028277865.1 Acidobacteriota bacterium | reverse complement strand
TCATCGTCTATCGCAACCGCCGCGACCAGGAGCAGTTCCGCCGCCGCGCCGAGGAGCGCCGGCTGCGCCGGAGGGGCCGCGGGAGCAAGGCTGCCACGTGACGATGTTCACGCGGGTTCCGCTGCGCCTGGGGGACACGCCGCACGACTACGTCCTGGGGGACGGAGTGCTCGACGCGGTGGGGGTGCTGCTCCGTGAGGTGACCTCGCCGGGCCGCGTCGTCGTCGTGATGGACTCGGGGCTCGAGACGACGCCCATCCCCACCCGCGTGTGCGACGCGCTCGTGGACGCGGACTTCGACGCGGACGTGGTCGAGGTGCCGCCGGGAGAGACCTCGAAGTCGATCGCCGAGGCGGAGCACCTCTGGAGCACGTTCGCCGAACTGGGCGTCGAGAGGCGCGACACGGTGCTGGCCCTGGGCGGCGGTGCGGTGGGGGACCTCGCCGGGTTCTGCGCCGCCACGTGGCAGCGCGGTGTACGGCTCGTGCACGTGCCGACCACGTCGCTGGCGATGGCCGACAGCGCCGTGGGCGGCAAGACGGGCGTGAACCTGCCCATGGGCAAGAACCTGGTGGGAGCGTTCCACCTGCCGGTGCTCGTGGCCGCCGACCTGTCGGCGCTGGACACGCTGCCGGACCGCGAGTTCCGGTTCCGGGAAATGCACGACTTGCAGTGGAACAGGGAAGACCTAACCGGCCCTTCCCGCTGGTAACGAGGCACAGCCGGGGCCGTCAAGAAGGCCGAAATCACCATTCTGACCGGCTGTCGGCAGCCTTTCTCCATTGTCCATCGAGACCAGGGGAAGCCACCATCTGAGTTCGAGGAGGCATTTTATGGATGAAGAAACCGAAAGGAAAGTCGCTGTTGCATTGTTGGATGAAGTAAGGAGCAAAACTGAGGAATTCCTTGGTGGCCAAATTGCTAGCCCTCTAATTCAAGGCGCGGAACATGTCTCTCAAGTTTCGAGGATCGCCAGTTTCTGCAAGGAGATGGTGGCACAGTGCGAGATAGCTGACTCGAAGGCGCACGGAGACAGAGAGATACTGATTCGAAGCCATGTTCTGAAGGCTCAGTTGTATGGCAACTGGCAGAAGATCCAAGGCATTCGGGGAACTCACAAAAAGGCGGCACAGTACTACGAAGAGACTCTTAACCTGATCAGGCCTCTAGATGATTCGAAGCTGGAAGCCGAAATCAGGTACCGCTATGCTCTCTTCTGTAGAGTATCAGGAGTTGGCGGCGGAAAAGAGAAAGCAATACAAAATTTCGAGAAGGTAATCGGCTTGGTTGGTACGGAGTCCGAACTAGGGCTGGAGTGCGCCAAAGAACTTGCCAAAGAGAAGTCCACGAAGGGTAAAGCCTGCTTCGTTGCAACTGCCGTCTTCGAAGATGCCAACGCACACGAAGTCGAAGTTCTTCGTCGCTTTAGAGATGAGGTGCTCTTTTCTAAATCGATTGGGCGGTCTCTCATCAGAGTGTATTACCGAATAGGACCAATGCTCGCTGCTTTGATTGGCCGTTCGCCCTCGCTTAAATTCCCTCTTCGAATTCTTTTCACGCATCTCGTTGCGTTAATCAGATCCTGCCAACATTCTCCTGTTGAGAGTACTGCGGAAGGATCCGGACTTCATGCTCGGCGAGGAAGCTCATGAAGCCGCTCGGCACCGGAGGAGCCCGAGGTAAGGCTGCAGCGCCATCAGTTCCTTAGTCCTTTTGTCATGCTCTTACTCAGATTCACCTATTCGCCATTACGTTCCCACCAGAAGAAAAGGCGCCCAGAAGTGGGGGTTTTTGAATGGACGAGACTGGTCTTTCTCGAGGCTGATCAGAATGCTCCCCCGAGGGGGCACAAGAACTCTCGAAGGGTGAGCCTCACTGCACGACCTCGCAAGCAATGGATGGCTTTGAATAACATCCGAAAGCTGCTCGGTCGTCGCCTCCCGAAGCCAATTTTGAGCTTGTCGCAAGGCCCGGGCCGGAGGCATGGGGCCTTCTCTTGACAACCGGTTTCCCTTCAGATGAAATTCGTAAAACTTGACCATCAGCAGCGCTGTGGAATGATCATCCACCGGCCAGAGGGTCGCCACCACACCGCTCGCACCGGCTTGCACGAACCCGGCCGGCAGACCGAGCGCTTCATCAGGCAGCTGCCGGAATTCGGAGAGCGCAGTTTGGCAAGCAGAAAGGACGACCAATCTGGTTCCCTGCAAATGTTGGTGATCCAAGATCTCCCGCAGCGTCAGAGTCTCTTCTCGAGCTAACTGCAGATGCGAGTTGAGCGGTTCCAAAGGATCGAAAATGCCATGGCAGGCAAAGTGGACATAGCCGGAGCCGGGAAGACTGCTAAGCAATGCCTGTTTGCTGGCCTCTTCTTGATAGAGTGAAATGGAGTCATCAAAGATAGCAGCCAGGCTTTCCAACTCGGCTTGTGCGTAAGGAAGCGGCGGTTGGGAATGGGACAAAGGATTGCCGATTCCGACAAGCCGTCGTCCTGGTGTTTGCCGGTCTCGGCAGGCCTGCCTTGCCGTCGCCAGTACACGCGCCGATGGGGCGTAGGAAACGTCGAACTCGTCCAGAAGACAGAATTCGTGGCCTTGAACGGGATAGCGGGCCGCGTGCAAAGGCAGCAGCGCCAGGCGTCCGCCTGGAATCAGCACCACTCCACAACTCTTCAGTTCACGAAGACGGGCTGCAACCGGTCCTATTAATCTCTCTCCCACCGACCGTAATGTCCTGTCCAGGACGGAACCCAGCGAGGCGGCGTTGAACAGTTGAGCGGCCAGATAGCCTTCTGCTGTCCCGTTGGGCTGCAGCAGGAGGCTTTCAAGATCGCTCTCCTGGAAGCCGTCCAACCAGATGGGTTCCACTGCTGCCTCCCTCGCAGAAGGCATGTCGGGACACCGGACAATCATTGCCAGGCTGCCTTTGGAGGTGGTGATCAGGAAAACCAAGGGCTGCCCAGGCAGGACCGCCCTTGCGAGATCCCTCAAGTTTGGTTCTCGGAGAAAGCCCTCGTAACCGGGCAAGCTTCGGATTTGATCAATGGCGCGTTCCAATTGCTGGCGGGCCTGATGCGCCGCCTGCCTCAGATTCTCCATGCCGAGGCGAGGCCGCTCCCCTTCCGTTTGGAGGACTTCTTCCCGCTCGTCAGCTTCCAGGCGCCGTTGCTGCAATGCTGCCTCCCGATAGGCTCTATAGGCTTGCGGGGATTTCTTTTTCGCCTGTTCGAGATCGGCCCGATCTCGGGCTAGCGCCTCTCCCAGGGCGCGGGCACGGCCTTGCTCCAATGCGAGTGCGGACTCTTCGAGGAACCCGGCGCGTGCCAACGAGAAGGCTGCATCTCGATTCAAACCGGAGGCCGAAGCCAGTTCCGCACTGCGGCTTGTGAGCATGACGGATGCCTGGTAAAGATATTCGGAGCCTTTCAGGGCAATACGGTGAGCCTTTGCCGCTTTCTCCCAGAGGTCCTCTTTCATGCAGATACGGCCAAGATTCCTGGAAGCAGTTCGGGAACGCACAGGTAGCGTTTCCGGACTCAGAATCATCAGGCTTTGATCCAACGCCTGAATGGCTTTCGCAAGGTTGTCCTGGCGGACGCCGGAAGGCAGTTTCTCATAGGCGAGAGCCATATTGATCATTGACTCAGACCATTCGACCGGCATCACTTCCCGTCTTCGGACCCGCAATGCCTGCTGATGGCAATCGATCGACTGCTGTAAATTGGCCGAGGGATCCCCGCTGACTCGCTTCCAGTAAGCATTCCCCAATGCAGTCATAGTATCTGCCCATTGACATGGATCCTTCTCCAGGCTCAAGACTTCCAATGCGAACGTCAGGCATTCGATTGCCTTCTCGAGGTTCTGTTCTGCGCCCCCTTCAGATCGATAGGAGAAGACGATTCCCAGATTGGTCATAATCCTGCTCCAGGTCTTGGGCTCGCTTTGCTTTTGAAAGACTTCCAGGGCTTGTTTAAGCCAACTTAAAGCCTTTTCGAGGTTCCTCTGATGGTCACCGCTTAGGCGTTTGAAATAGGTATTTCCTAGATTCAGCGCAGAGCGTGCCCAAGATTCCGGCATCGCCTTCCGCATTCGAACCTGGAGGGACTTTTCGTAGGCTGTGATCGCCTTTTCCAAGTTGCCGCTGCGATCTCCCCGAATCCGCTGAGCGTAGGCATTTCCCAGGTTCATCGTCGTTCGGGCCCAATCGAAGGGCGCCGCATCCGGAGTGAAGACCTCCAACGTTGCTTCGAGGTAGCTGATCGCTTCCTCCAGGTTTTCGGCCCGGTCTCCGCGAAGCCTCTCCATGCAAGCGATTCCAGAATCCATCATCGTTCGGGCCCACTCGAGAGGCACGATTTCCTTGCTGCGGATCTGCAAAGACAGTCTGTAGGCCTCAAGCCCTTTTTCAATATTCTCGGCGCGATCGCCGCACACGCGGGCGGAGTAGGCACTGCCCATATTCATCATGGCACCGGCCCACTGCAGCGGATGCTCTTCCCTCTTTAGGACCTCCAAGGCTCCCTGCACTGCTTGGAGGCCCTTTTCGAGGTTGTCTGCTCGCTCGCCTTGAATCCGATCGGTGTACACATTGCTCAGATTGCTCATGGTGACGGCCCAGTCGAGGGGATACTCCTGGCGATTCCTGATCGTCAAGGCTTGCTGAAAGGTGCCGAGCGCCCTCTCGAGATTGTCCGAACGGTCACCGAGAATCCGGTTCGCGTAAGCATTGCCCAGGCAGTGCATTGCCGCCGCCCTCTTCGCCGGTCCAGCATCTTTCGCCAAAACCTCCAGCGCTCCTGCAAGACACTCGATCGCCCTCTCGATGTTCTCCGCGCGATCCCCTTGATGGCGCTCAAGAAAAGCATTCCCTAGATCCGTCGATGTCTCTGCCCACTCCAGCGGCATGTTTTGGCGAGTGCGTACTTCGAGGGCCTGTTGAAGAGTTTTGATGGCCCTTTCCAAGCTCTCGCCGCGTTCTCCGCGAACCCGATGAATGTAGGCATTGCCGAGTTCAGTCAGGGTCAAGGCCCACTCTTGCGGCAAGGTCTCTTTGCGATGCACTGCCAGAGCCTGAAGAAAATGCTGGATCGCTTTCTCCACGTTTTGGCCGTGATGCCCGTCGGGCCTGTCTACATAGGCTCTGCCCAAGTTTCTCATCGTGAGGGCCCATTGCTCGGGCATGCTGTCGCGAGTCTGGACCTCCAGTGCCAGACGATAGCTTCGTATCGCTTCTTCCAAGTTCTCAGAATGGTTGCCATGAATCCGTTGAATGTAGCAGTTGGCCAGGTTCATGGTGGTGAGGGCCCAATCCGCAGGGTTGTCTTTCCGGTTCCACACCTCCAGCACCTGACGGTAGGTGCGGATCGCTTCTTCAAGATTCTCCGAACGCTTGCCCGAGATTCGTTCGGAGAGGGCGCTGCCCAGATTGGCCATGGAGTCGGCCCACTCCAGGGGCATTGCATCGCGGGTGCGGACTTCTAGAGCCTTGTGAAAGCATTCAATTGCCCTTTCCAAGTTCCGAGAACGATTTCCTTGAATGCGCCATAAGTAGGCCTTCCCCAAGCTCGTCATGGTCGCTGCCCAAAGGGCAGGATCAGCCGAGCGGCTCTCGAAGCCCAGGACATCCTGGTAATGACCAATCGCTTCTTCGAGATCCTCTGCATTCCCCTCTCGATATTGGGCGAGGTTGCGGGCCAGCTCGACCTTCAAATAGGCCCAAATTGCAGGCATTTCCTCTCTTTGCACCAGCCCGATCCCCCGACGGCACAGTTGGATGCGATGCGAGTCTCCTCGTTCCGATTGGGTCAGGGAGAGCTCTTTGTAAATAGCGAGGATCTTCTTTTCAAGGTCGGAATCGGATACCGTCTTCCGCTCCGCCTCGTCCTGATCCCACTCGGCCAAAGCGTTCTCGATGCCTATGCTGCGACACCGCTGAACCAAACTGCGGACGCCCAGCAGGCTAACTCGCAGTTCATCATTGGGCATTGCAATCTGGCTCAAGAGGTGATCGGTTTGCTGAGTCAGGAGTTCAGGGTGCCCCTCCAAGAAGCCACGCAACTCGCCCAAGGCCGGCGCGGCAAGGAACCGAACCAGCAATTCATGGATGATGGGGTGATCCTGTATCAACTGCGGGAAGGAAATGCCGGCATCCTCGCGCGGCAGGAGTTCATTAAGCGCTTGTTGGATTCCTTTCTTGCGGCAAAGATGCAGCAGATCTCGGAAGTGAAGCAGGGACTGAGCCTCAGCTTGCTCCAGGTTCTCTCCGTGAGCCATTTGTTGCAGAATCGCTTCGGCTTCCTCCGACATCAGTTCGGGATATTCCGCCAGCAATCGGCATAAGTGGTCCCGGGTCGAAGCACCAGCGAGTTGCGGCAGCGCCTCCACGAGGCACTGCAGAACCGGGCGGTTGGTCGGTTGCATTGTGACTCCTGTTTCCTAGCTAGCCGAAACATGGGAAAAGTCGTGGAGGATCGGGCACGTTTTTGAAGACCCGAATTGCCGGGATTTGTTTAGCGTTCCGCCTTTTTGTCGGAATCGCCGAGGGACCATTTGAATCAGTCGAGAAGCAGAAAAGTAGTGGGCAAAAAGTGGGCAACAACTCCCGAACAAGGGGAAAAACCAGGGACCAAGACGACCGTAAATGCTTGAGCAGCAAGGACGAGCCTTTATCACTCTGGACTACGAAACCGAAGGTCCGAGGTTCGAGCCCTCGTGGGCGCGCCACCTTAGACCTCCATAAAACAACAACTTACAAAGCACCCTCACTGGACCGTCTCCTCACAGGACCCCTTTTGTTGGGCAAAAAGTGGGCAAGAATCCAGCATGGTCGACGAGATCGTTTCCGCGATTCGGCGGCTTTGGGCCTCGTCGACGTGGACGTAGATGTTGGCCGTGGTGCTTAGCTGGGAATGGCCCAAAAAGGCCTGGGCGTTCTTCAGGCTGCCCGTCCGCTCGTGGATGATCGAAGCGACCGTGTGGCGGAAGAGGTGGAAGCCGTGGGTTCCCTTCCCTCGCGGAATGCCGGCGGCCTTCAGGGCCGGGTAGAGGACGAACTTGCGCAAGTAGTTGGGGTCGCAGGGGGTTCCGTCCGGGCGGCAGAAGATCAGGTCGTCGGACGTCCGGCAGTCCGCCCGGCGGCGGTGATCGGTGAGCGTCGGGGTCACCGCCTCGGGAAGCTGCAGGACGCGTTGGCTGGCTTCCGTCTTGGGCTCTCCGCGCTGTCCGGCGCCAGATGCTGGCGGTCACCTCCAGGCGT
>JANQFM010000592.1 GCA_028277865.1 Acidobacteriota bacterium | reverse complement strand
ACTCCAACCACGAGATGTACGATGGCGCCGACGGGTACTTCAAAGTCCTGTTGGCCGACCCCCTTTTTGCGGCCCAGCAGTCCACCAGCTACTTCGCGCTCCAGAACGATGACTGGATCATCGTGGGCCTGGATTCGGCCTATTTCTCCAATGCCGAAAAGCTCTACCTGGACGGCGCACTGGACAGCGCCCACCAACTGCCTTTCCTGAAGAAGCAGGCCGAGCAGGCCGAAAGCCAGAAAAAGGGGCTCGTCCTGATGACCCACCACAACGGCCTGTCCGGAGACGGATCTTCGACGGAGACCTTGTGGGATCAGGTCATGAGTGTGGTCCCCTCCGGGTTGGAGCCCTTTTACTGGTACTGGGGGCACGTCCATATCGGCGCTGTCTATCCCAAGAAGGGAAATGTGCAGCCCCGCTGCGTGGGCCACTCGGCCATCCCCTGGGGAGAGGCTTCGGCCCTGGAGAACAATCCCAACGTGGTCTGGCATGAAAGCAGAAAGAATCCCACCAGCCCCCCCAAGGTCATGAACGGCTTCCTGACCCTCGAGCTGGACGGATCGTCCCTCACCGAGACCTTCTACGATCAAACGGGAACGGTGTCCTGGCCGACATGATTTTGGCCTGCAAGGGGGAGCGCGCAAGCCTTAGCGGACTCCCTTTTTGAAGAGAGTTGTTATACCCTGTAAGAAATGAGAACCACCGTCGAACTCAACCCGCAGTATCCGGAGTTTTTCGCCACCGACCTGCCCAGGCCCAACATCGAATCGCTGGAGGATTTCGCCCAGGCCTATTCCTGGTGGGCGGACACTTCCGGGGTCATGGAATGGGTCGAGGGCGCCGAGATGCGCATTGTGGCGGCCGACCTTCTCAAGCGGATGCAGGAGCCCGTCTCGCACGGCTTGTACGGCGGCCGGCCGCGCTTCGTCTCCCGGTCGCTGTCCGAAAAGCTGAGGGTGCGGCACGTGCCCTTCCCCGATGATTCCTATCCCTGGCTGATGGGAAGCGTGGCCAGCGCCTTTGCCCGGCTGGCCTACATTCAGGGAAGCTCGGAATATGCCTCCAGCCAGCAGCAGCGCGACTTGATGCGGCAAGGCCACGTGCCGGCCATCCTGGAGAGGTACATCCGGGCCACCATCATCGAGGAGGGCGAGCACGGCATCCAGATGGCGGGCTGGCTGATCTCCGAATCGGACAACGACCTGGGCAAGCTGCTGGCCGAAGACCTGCTGGCGCGCAAGGCGGACAATCCCGACCCCCAGCTGCAGCAGCCGCTGATCGAGTTCAACCCTCCCGTCACGACGCTTCCGGAATTCGCCCACTACCTGGACAAGCAGGACCGCGACGGCTGGTCGCAGTTGCGCTGCTCAGTCGACAACGCCAGCGCACTGTACGCCGGCATGATGCAGTTTTTCCTGCGCCAGGAAGCGCGCCACATGCGGTCGGGCGAGCAGGTCATCGAGTGGTACCTGCTGGGCCGAAAGATCCCCATGGAGCTGCACCTCAAGATGGAATGGGAGTGGGACGCCATCAGTTATCGGCTCCATGGCGTCCCCTACGGCTCCAGCGGCGCCCTGACCCAGTACCAGCTGGGGACCAAGAATCCGATCTACCCCTTGGACGGACGTTTTCGGGGCACCCGCTTCCGGGTCCCTCACCCCGACGGGCCCGACGGGTACAAGTCGATCGAGATCTCGCCCGACATGAACCTGGAGCACCTCAACGGCTACTCGGTCTGCGTGCTGCATGAAGTCTTGCGCCGCAACAACAGGAGGCGCACCGAATTGCTGGACGGCAATCAGCTGAAGGAGATGCGGGAATTCCTTAGCCGAGTGACCCAGTATGTGCCCGACAAGCAGCGCAGGAAGCTGCTCGACGACCATCCCATCCCCACCGCCGCCCTGAGCTGGCGCCCCGACCACCTGGCTCTTCAGCAGATGGACCGATGGCGCCACATCTCCGGCTACTGGACCGATGTCTTCGGCTACCCGATCCCCACGGAAAAGGAGTACCGCGAGTACCGCAAGCTCGTCGAGCTGACCGAGGAAGACCGCGACCAGATCCGCCAGTTCACCTCCAAGCCCGGTTGGATGATCGAGGACGTCAAGCCCGACGACCGCCAGGACATCTACCGTACCGGCCCCATCGAGCCCCGCGAGTCAGACACCGTGCTTCACCAATGGACGGTGGGCCAAAAGCGCACCAACCGCACCTACTTCACCATGCCCCAGGCCATGGATCTGTGGGAGGGCCAAACGACCGATGAGGCGCCCGAGAAGGCATTCGAGTACGAGGACGGCTTCGAAACCCTTCTCTCGCTGCACGACGACTTGATTCACTAGTCTTCGATTTCAGAGTCTCGCGCAAAGTCGCAAAGTCGCAAAGCCGCAAATGCCGGAAAAATAGAGACTTGCAGGTTCCTTTCCTTTCTTTGCGGCGTACATATTCGATTAACCCGTCCCAATACTGCTGATTTGACGGAAGCACGTGCCATGAAGCCCGGCAAGACGCCACCGTCGGGCCCGCCCCGGCGGAGCGAATGACTGAATGGCTAGGCCGCGAGCCAGCAACCTCATCGCGGCCACTGCGCATTTCCTCCC
>JANQFM010000573.1 GCA_028277865.1 Acidobacteriota bacterium | reverse complement strand
CCCCCGCACCGTCGCCCCGTGCCTCAGGATTCCGGGAAACCCGGTGGAACCTTCACCCTCCGCGCCCAGCGCTCCCGTGCCAGCCCAGTCTAGCGCGAGCCCAGCACGTCCAAAAAATTCCACGGCAATTCTCTGAAGACAGTCGGAGTGCGTCCAAAATCGGCGCCGCAGCCTCAAGAGTCGCCAATTCCCGCCACCCCAAGAACCGCTTCCGCCTGCAGACTGCCATCAACATGTTTCTTCCCGCCGCATACATCAACCATAAATGCGAAAGGCCAAGAGAGGTGAAGTCCCGTCCATTTCTTTCGATTCCTCTCAGGATTGGGGACAGTCCCCAGCTTGATTTGCTCGATGGGGACTGTCCCCAGTGTCCCGCCACCCCAAGAACCGCTTCCGTCTATGGACTGCCATCAACATGTTTCTTCCCGCCGCCATAAATGCGAAAGGTCAAAAAAAGGTGAAGTCCCGTCCATTTCTTTCGATTCCTCTCAAGATTGGGGACAGTCCCCAGCTCGATTTGCTCGATTGGGGACTGTCCCCAGTGATGAATGGTCTGTACAAGTTTGCGTAGAACCTTGAGTCGCTGCGGGGAGAGAGTGGAGTTTGCGGCCCTGGGCTTTTAAGGACTTCGTTATCCGTAGCGCAGGGCCAGCAGGGGATCCACCTGCATGGCGCGTCGGGCCGGGATGAGGCCGGCCAGCAGGGCTGCCGCCACTAGAAGAAGCGGGATGGAGATGAATGTCAGGGGGTCCAGGGTGTCGACCCCCACCAGAAAGCTGGCCAGCAGGTTTGACAGGCCGGCTGCCGCCAGCAGCCCTAGCACTGCCCCGATCAGCACCACTTTCATGCCCTGCCAGGCCACCATCTTGAGAACGTCCGACCGTTCGGCGCCCATGGCCATGCGGATGCCGACTTCGTGAGTGCGGCGCTCCACCGAGTAGGAAACCACTCCGTATACTCCGATGACGGCCAACAGCAAGGCCAAAGCGCCCAACCCGCCCAGCAAGCCGCCTGCCATCCGGTAAGGGAAGAGGCTCACGGCCAGGTGCTGCTGCATGGTTTTCTCCTCGAACACCACCAATCCGGGATGGACTTCCTCGGCGGTTCGGTGCATCTGCTGCAGCAATTGGCTGGGGTCGGCGGAGCTGCGTGCCACCAGGCTGGCAGTGTGCTGAAAGCCCTGCTGGAAAGGGATGTAGAGGTAGGGCTGGGGAGTCTCTCCCAGACCGTTGACCTTGGAGTCGGCAATGACACCCACCACCTCGGCGTAGGGACCGGCAAACGATTGGTAGCTGAGGCGCTTGCCGAGGGGATCTTCTCCCGGCCAGTAACGGCGGGCCAAGGCTTCGCTGACGGCCACTACCGGAGGAGCTTGTGCAGTATCCCCGTCTGTGAAGGCCCGGCCCCTCAGCACAGGGATCTGCAGGGCGTCGAAATAGCCGTGGTCGACCCGCACGGCGTCCACTGCGGGTGCTTCGCCCTCCTCGGGTTCCGGGTGACCCTCCACGTAAAGGCTCTCCAGGTTGACACCCGGCGACAGGGGAATGCGGGTGGCGATGGCCGTTGATTGGACGCCCGGCAAAGCGCCGATGCGTTCCTTGAGGGTGCTCAGGAAGTTGAGGCTCCGCTCCTCGTCTGAATAACCCAGAATCCGGGTGTTGAGGGTCATATAGGCGGTCTGGTCGATATTGAATCCGGGAGACACGCCCTGAGCCTCGCCCAGGCTGCGCACGAACAGCCCCGCGCAAATGAGGAGCATCAAAGAGACGGCCACCTGGGCGATGATGAGCAGGTTGCGCAGACCGAAGACTCTGGCGCCCCCGGAGGCGACGGTGCGCTCGTCCTTGAGTGTGCCGAACAGCTCGGTGCGGGTCATGCGCAATGCCGGCGCCAGCCCGAAGAGGACTCCGGTGGCCAGCGAAAGCAGCAAAGTGAAGGCCAGCACCCGGACGTCGGGAGAGATGTCCAGGCTGGGAGAGAAGGCCAGCGGCGGTTTGAAGCTGAGAAGCAGTCGACTGCACCAGTAGGCCAAAACCACTCCCAGCAGGCCTCCGACCAGGGCAAGCACGACACTTTCAGTCAGTAGCTGGCGGATGACCCGCCAGCGTCCGGCGCCGATGGCCAGCCGCATGGCGATCTCCTTGCCGCGCACGCTGGCACGGGCCAGCAGCATGTTGGCCACATTGGTGCAGGCCACCAGCAGCACCATTCCCACCACCACCATCAAAAGCGCTGCTATGGCCGCCAATGCGCCGTCAAAAAGAGGGTGTATGCTTACTTCGGAACTGGGCAACAAATTGACCGAAAGCCGTTGGTTGGTCTCGGGATAGGCTTCGGCCAGGCGCTTGGAAATGATCTCAAGGTTGGCCTTGGCCTGCTCCACCGAGGTGCCCGGCTTCAGACGCCCTTTCATGTTCAAGCCCCGCCGGTCGCGCCTTTGCAGCAGATCTTCTCCCTCCAACTGGGCCTGCATCATGCTGGGTGCCCAGAAATCCATGGCCATGATGGGGATCGAGCCTTTGAAGTCCTCAGGCGCTACTCCAATGACCGTAAAAGGAAGCCCGTTCAACTGGATGGTGCGTCCCACAATGCCGGAGTCGCCGCCAAAGCGCCTCTGCCAAAAAGCATGGCCCAGCACGACCACCGGATGGGCGCCCGGAGTCTGGTCGTCCTGGGGCGTCAGGGTGCGTCCCACGGATGCCTCTGTGCCCAAAGTTTGAAAATAGTTGCCGCTCACCAGCTCGCCGAATAGGTGCTCGGAATTCTGTCCGTCGTTGAAGGCGGCCGTGGCCACGGAGTGGCAGGCCAGGCTCTCGAAGACCTGGTTTTGGTCGCGGTAATCGAAGTAGTCGGGATAGGAGGAGACCGAGTAGGGATCGGTCGAATCGCCGGTGTAGACCTCAACCAAGCTGTCGATTTGCTCGACCGGCAAAGTGCGGATCAACAGGGCGTTGACAATGCTGAAGATGGCCGTATTGAGCCCAATGCCAAAAGCCAGCGAGATGACCGCCACTGCCGTGAATCCCGGGCTCTTGCCCAAGAGTCGCAGCGAAAACTTCAGGTCTTTGAACAAGGTTTCCATGGATGCTCCTTTGGTGTTCCTCCTGATGCCTGACCAGCGTCAGGGGATTATTGACCGCCATCCCCAAACGCCTCGGCGCAGCTATGCTATTCGAAAACGAAAAAACGAACAACTTTCTTAACTAAGCTAACCCTGTAGGTGTCGTTTTTGAAAATTCAAGCCCCAGGGAGGTTTCTTTGGCGGATTTCTTCCGATCTAAGTAAAGGAAAATTGTTTGCTTTATTCAGAAAAACTTATAAATGTAATAAACCCTATTTTGAAAGCTAGGATTTGCTTGCATATCCCATATACATTAAATAGTGCGCGGTAGCCTTTTTGCTCTTAAAAAAATGATTTGTGCTCTCGATCAACAGAATGGAATTCGTCTATAATATTGCTCCGTGATGGAGGGTTGATGGGATCCAATTCCTTTATTTTGCAGGCGCTGGGAGCCGTGGATGCCGAAGGGGAGCGAATCAGGCTCATGCAACTGTTTTTGCAGGAGCAGGCGGCCCGTGTGTTGCAGCTGCCGCCTTCGCAGCTGGACATTCGGGAGCCTTGGCACCGCCTGGGCTTGGACTCGCTTGCCGCCGTCGAACTGAAGAACCGCTTGGAAAGCGATCTGCGAGTTGCATTGCCTCTGAGCCGTTTCCTGGAGGGATGCAGCCTGGGCGATCTGGCCCGATGGATTTTGGAGACGATGGACGGGGCTGCCGCCTCCTTGATGCCGAGGCTGGCCCCGCAAGGTCAGCCGGAGGGCTTTTTCCCCCTTTCCGAGGGTCAAAAAGCCCTCTGGATCCTGCATCAGATCGAGCCTCAAAGTGCCGCCTACAACATCATGGGGGCCGTCAGCCTGGTGACCCCTTTGGATGACACCGTGCTGCGCCGCGCCTTGCAGACGCTTTTGGACCGTCATCCTTCACTGGGCACTTCCTTCACGATTCACGATGGGGTTGCCCTGCAAAGAACCCGCCCCGCCCAGCTGCTTTCCTTCCACACGCTGGACGCATCCGGCTGGAGCCCTCGGCAGCTGCGGCAGAGGCTCTCCGATGAGGCCCACCGCCCCTTCAATCTTCAGCGGGATCCCCTGCTGCGTGCCCTCCTCTTCAAGCGCGGCGGCGAAAGTGCGTCCATCCTGTTGCTGACCGTTCACCACATCGTGGCGGACCTCTGGTCGCTGCAGATCCTGCTGCAAGAGCTGGGACGCCTTTGCTCAGACGGCGCCGGAGCCGACTTGCCTGACGTTCCGCTGCACTATGCCGACTATGTGCGTTGGCAGTCCGAAATGCTGTCGGGACCGCAGGGAGAGCGGCTGTGGAGCTTTTGGCGGCAGTGCCTGGCGGGCGATTTGCCCCTGCTGGATTTGCCCGCCGACCGGTCGCGTCCGCCCCTGCAGACGTTTCGGGGCGGCTCGTTGGGATTTCGCCTGGAGGCCGATCTGGCCAAGGGTCTCCAAGAGATGGGTCGCAGGCGGGGTGCCACCCTGTTCATGACCCTGCTGGCGGTGTTTCAAGCCTTGCTGCACCGCTGGACGGGGCAGACGGACATCCTGACCGGCTCTCCGGCCACAGGCCGCAGCCGGGTTGAGTTTTCGGGGCTGGTGGGTTACTTGGTCAATCCTCTGCTGCTGCGCGCCGACCTTGCCGGCTCTCCCGGCTTCGGGAAGTTCTTGCAGCAAGTGCGTCAGTCCTGCCTGCAGGCTTTTGAGCACCAGGATTTCCCCTTTGCACGGCTGGTGGAACGGCTTCAGCCGCAGCGCGACCCGGCCCGCTCCCCTCTTTTTCAGGCCATGTTCGCCCTGCAGCAGGCACCCCGAACCGATCAGCAGGGCATCGCACCCCTGGCTCTGGGCCAATCAGGCCCGCCTCAGCGGGTGGGAGGCCTCTTGCTGCAGCCGGTGGAATTGGAACAGCGCTCAGCCCAGTTTGACCTTTGCCTGATGATGGCGCAATCCGACGGAGCGCTGCTGGGCTGCCTGCAGTACAACAGCGACCTCTTCGACCGCTCCAGCATGGTCCGACTGGCTGATCACTTTCGCAATCTGGCGACCGGCGCTGTAGCCCAGCCCGACCAGGCCGTCTCGCTGTTGCCCCTGCTGTCCGAACAGCAGCGCAGCCAGATGGCATTGCAGTGCAACGACACACGGTCCAGCTATCCGGACGACTGCGGACTGTTTCAGCTCTTCACACAATGCGCCCAAAGCCGTCCCGATGCCCTGGCGATCTCCTGCGCAGAGCAACAGCTTTGGCTGAGTTATCGGGCCCTGCGCCAGCGGGCCGGCCGATTGGCTGGATACCTGCGAAAGCTGGGTGTCGGCCCGGAGGCGGTAGCGGGGCTGTGCATGGACAGCAGCCTGGAGCTGATGATTGCAATGCTGGGCTGTGTGCAGGCCGGGGGTGCCTACCTTCCACTGGATCCGGTCAATCCGCCTCAACGACTGGCCTTCATGATCGAGGACGCCGGAGCCAAGGTGCTGCTGACCCGCCGAGGCTTCAACCTGCCCCGCGCCACGGGAATCGCTGAGATTTGCCTGGATGCGCAGTGGAGCGAGATTTCCGCTCAAGGCCCCAGCACGTGGCCGCATGCCGATGTTCATCCCCAAAGCCTGGCTTACATCATCTACACTTCGGGCTCCACAGGCCGCCCCAAAGGGGTAGCGGTTTCGCAGCGCTCCGTCATCCGTCTGGTGCGAAACACCGACTACGTGCAGCTTAGGCCTTCCGACTGCCTGTCTCAGGCATCCAACATCGCCTTTGACGTTTCGGCATTCGAGATCTGGGGCACCTTCTTGCATGCGGCCCGACTGGCGCTGGTGCCATCGCAGGCCAAGCTCTCTCCCTCCCGCCTGGCCGACACCTTGCGCCGATCCAATTCCAATGTGGTCAACTTGACACCGGCCCTGTTCAAGCAAGTGGTGAAAGCGGACCCCAGTGCCTTTACTCACGTGCGAGACCTTTTGCTGGCCGGTGAAGCCCTGGATCCGGCGCCGGTTCGAAGGGTGCTGCAAACAGGGCCGCCCGAACGCCTAGTCAACGTCTACGGGCCGACTGAAAACGCGACTTTTTCCACCTGGCACAACGTCGAAGAAGTGCGGCCCGAAGCTTCCAGCATCCCCATCGGCCGTCCCATTGCCAATTCGCAGGCCTATGTGGTGGATCAGTGGATGGAGCCACTTCCAGTCTGCCTGTCAGGCGAGCTGGTGCTGGGCGGCGATGGCCTGGCACGCGGCTATTGGGGACGGCCCGGCTTGACGGCTGAGCGCTTTCTGCCCGACCCTCTCTCCGGTCGAAGAGGCGCCCGGCTTTACCGCAGCGGCGATCTGGCCCGCTGGTCACGCGACGCCCAAATCGAGTTTCTGGGACGCCTCGATCACCAGGTCAAGGTCCGGGGATTTCGGGTCGAGCTGGGCGAGATTGAAAGCGTGCTCGGCCAGCACCCCTCTGTGCGCGAAGCTGTCGTCACGGTCCGCTCAGGCGATTCCGGCAACCCCCGCCTGGCGGCTTATTTGGTGCCCGCTTGCCAGCCTTTTCCGCCGCTGAGCGAGCTGCGCAGCTTTGTCAAGCGGACCCTGCCCGAGTACATGGTTCCTTCGGCCTTTGTCGAATTGCAGGCTGTGCCTCTTTCGCCCAACGGCAAGGTGGACCGCAATGCCTTGCCGGCGCCCTCTTCCGAACGTCCCCGCCTGGAAAAGCCCCTTGTTCCGCCCCGCACTGCTCCGGAGGCCAAGCTGGCCGCAATCTGGAGCGATTTGCTGGGCCTGGATCAAGTGGGGGTCGAAGACAACTTTTACGAACTTGGCGGAGACTCGATCCTCAGTATCCAGGCTGTGGCACGTGCCAACCAGTCCGGCTTGCGCCTGACGGCCCGTCAGGCTGTTCAGTACCAAACGATCGCTGAACTGGCCGCAGTGGCGGGCAGCGATGTTGCCGTCCAGACGGAGCAAGGCACTGTGGAGGGGGATGTGGCATTGACTCCCTCTCAACACTGGCTGCTGGAGCAGGGTCTGCAAGATCCTCATTATTGGAATCAGTCGGTTTTGCTGGAGGTACAGCCTCCGCAGCAGGCCGATCTGCTGGAAAGGGCAATGCAGCAGCTGCTGCAGCACCACGACGCCCTGCGTCTGCGTTTTTTGCGCCATGAAAATAGCTGGAGCCAGTTCAATGCGCGTTTTGAGAGCAGTGCTGCCCCGTTCCAGATCAGCTTGGAGAATCTGGAAGGCGATTGCTGGGCAGAGGCTCTGCAAAGAGCCCTCCAGCAATTGCAGGCCAGCTTGAACCTGGAGCATGGCCCTCTGATTCGGACGGCTTATTTCAACCCTGCCTCCGACCGGTCGGCCCTGCTCTTCATCACCATCCACCACTTGGCGGTGGACGCCTTTTCTTGGAGGGTTCTGCTGGAGGACCTGGAAACCGCCTGCCGCCAGCTGACGCAGGGCCAGGCGGTTCAGCTTCCGCCCAAGTCCACTTCCTTCCAGCGCTGGTCCGAGTGCCTGCAGGAGCAGGCCCGTTCCAAGCCGACGGTGGCGGAGGCCTCCTCTTGGCT
>JANQFM010000570.1 GCA_028277865.1 Acidobacteriota bacterium | reverse complement strand
CAGGCCTTTCGCATGGCGCGATGATGGCATGAATGTGAGGGCGGGCGCAAAGACGCCACGCTCGAGGCCTCTTGCTCGTCAACCCGTGAGAAATCCGGGCTCTAACCCGGGCTAACCCCAAAACCTGCTCACTTAAGGGGAAGTGTGCTGGGAGCAATGGAGGCCACGTGCCGGGCTTGCCTCGGTCGGGCAGTGTTTAGTGACCAGACCCGCTTCAAAGAACACTATCGCCACCACGGAGCTTGACTCCGTGGAGCGATGAATCATGGCCGACAAGTGCTCCCAGCCCAGGCAGCCGCCTTGAAACAGGAAGCTTCTGCGGGCACTTGCTGCAATCCGGCCATTTCGCCCTCTGCGCAGCAAACATCGCCCCGCCCAGGCAAGCTCGGGGGTGGCGCATCATGCCTTTTGCCCGGCTCTGGTTTCCAAACACGGCCCGACCGGGACAAGCCCGGCACGTGGCCATATCTTCTAACCCGGAATTCTCACGGGTTAATCGGCCAGCCGCTCGACTGTCACAGAAAGGCTGTCGGTGTCCGAAAACCCTCCTGGGAGAGTCTGGGCAAAGACGCTGATGGTGTAGTTTTGAGTCTCCGTCCGAGAGGGCGGAAAGAGGTTGCAAAACGTCGCATCGAAATACCTGCCGTGGCCTCCGCCGGGACCGATCCAGCTCCAAATGGAGGTGTAGAGGTTGGCGTGGGCGGTCCAAGTTTTCGAAGAGCACGTGTTGGGGTCGACCGAGATGAAAGTCGGTCCGGTGATGTAGACGCAATAGCCGGAGGAAGAATTGGCCACCAGGAGCGTCGAACCGGCTGCCAGGACGACGATCAGCAGGGCGGACGTAAAAGAAAGGCGCTCCATCATTGAAATCTCTCCTTTGCTTGCAGTTTTAGCGGACAGTCCGGCTTGCAAGGTGCTTTCAGGATTGAACGAACCCCGAGTAGTCAGGGGGCGGGAATGCCCGCTCTCAAGCCTGCCGGACGCAGCCCGATCCTAGCATTTTCAAATATCATTAACTGTAATGATTTATACAGAATAGCCAAGGTTTTACGCAGGCGACTTTCTTGTAACGCGCTCAAGAAAGCCTCAGGTTGAGCAAAAGCTCCCACAGGATCAGCAGCGCATAGACGAAGGGGACTGCGGCCAGGATGTGGCGGCCGTAGATCCTTTCCCGCCAGAAGGGCCGGTTCTTGTAAACCAGCAGCACCATGAGGCTGACTCCGGTGGCCGCATACTTGACGGTCAAGAAGACCCCGGGGCCGAAGCGGAGAAAAAAATCCATCACAGGATTCAGTTCATGGGCGCCGCGGTTGACCAGTTGGAGGGTGAAGAATGCATCCGCGATGCACAGCAGCAGGCCGGTGACGATGATCAGCAGGGAGTGCAGCCCATGCCGGTCTGCGCAGGCGTGCCGATATCGATCGGAGTACCGCCGATAGCCGTTGCGCCGTCCTTTGCCGGTGAGCGAATAGAGGCTCAAGGCTGGGGTGGGCTGACGGCGGCGATCTTGAAAGTCTCGATGGCCGTCCCGGACTTCACCGGTGGCCGCAGAGAGGTCTGCTGCTCCGCTTGGCCCCATGTCGAAAATGATAGGGCATGGTTGAGCACCTGGTTGTGACGGCAATCACAACTTCAAAAGCAGAACAAGTAACACGGAACAGGAAAGAAAGGAAAGACACTGAAAATCTTCAGGCTTGCGGCTCTCCGTGTTCCCTCTTCCTTGTTCCTTGTTCCGTGTTCCGTGTTCCATCCAATCGACAGCAACCCACAACAGACCACTACCCCCAGCCTCCCAGCCCATTCTCTTTGCTTCGATCGTCTTATTTATTCTATAATCCGTCTTCCCTTGAGCGGGGTCGTAGTTCAGCACGGTTAGAACGCCGGCCTGTCACGCCGGAGGTCGCGAGTTCGAGTCTCGTCGGCCCC
>JANQFM010000552.1 GCA_028277865.1 Acidobacteriota bacterium | reverse complement strand
AAGCCCGGCTCCCCGGAAAGGTCGCTGCGCAGGACCAGGGTGTTGACGAAGAACCCGATCAGCCCCTCGGTTTCGGCCCGGTTGCGGTTGGCGATGGGGCTGCCGGTGCTGATGTCGTCCTGCCCTGTGTAGCGGTGCAAGAGAGCCTGGAAGAGAGCCAGAAGGGTCATGAACAGGGTGGCGTCCTGACGGCGGCTGAGCTGCTTGAGGCGCTCTTCCAGCAGGCTCTCCCAGCCAAAGCGCAGCTTTGCGCCCCGGAAGCTGGGCTGGGGCGGACGCGGATGGTCCGTGGGCAGCTCCAGCAGCTGCACACCGTCCAGGCGGCCTCTCCAGTGATCCAGCTCTGCCTGCAAAACCTCCCCGCTCAGCCAACTGCGCTGCCAGCAGGCGAAGTCGGCGTACTGAATGGGGAGGGGAGGGAGCACGGAGTCCAAAGTCCAAGGTCCAAAGTCCGAGGCCGGGGATCCGGAAGGAGGTGTTCCGGGCTCCCTATCTGAACTGCCAACTGCCAACTGCCAACCGCCAACTGTCCCATAAAGCGTGGTCAGCTCTCGGGTCAGGACTTGCATGGACCAGCCGTCGGAGATGATGTGGTGCATGCAGGCCAGCAGCGCTTGCTGGTTCACTTGCAGGCGGACCAGAAGGGTGCGCAGCAGGGGGCCGCGGGCCAGGTCGAAAGAGCGCGAGGACTCCTGGCCGGCCAGTCGTCGCAGCTCCTCTTCGCGACGGGTCTCCTCCAGCCCTGTCAGGTCGGCCTGGGGCAGGGCGTCTGACGGGGCTGCCTGGATGCGCTGAACAGGGTTGCCCTTGTGCGATGGAAAGACGGTGCGCAGCGCCTCGTGGCGCTGGACGATGGCCTGCAGGGAGGCCTGCAGGGCCGAATGGTCCAAATCGCCTTCCAAGCGCAGGGCCAGGGGGATGTTGTAGGCCGAACCGCCGGGGTCCATCTGGTCCAGGAACCAGAGCCTTTGCTGAGCGAAAGAAAGGGGCAGTTGCCGCTCCCTCGACACGGGCTTCAAAGGCGGGACTTTGAGCCCCGAGGACTCCTGTTTAGCCGCCTCGATATGCTTGGCCAGCTCGTCCAGGCGGGGAAATTCGAAGAGCTGCCGCAATGGCATCTCGATCCCCAGAGCCTGGTTCAAGCGCGACACCGCCTGGGTCGCCAGCAGCGAGTGGCCTCCCAGGTCGAAGAACTGATCGCGCCTTCCCACCCGTTCCAGTTGCAGAACCTCGCCCCAAACGCCGGCCACCAATTCCTCAACCGGAGTCCTGGGAGCCTCCCATTCCTCACCTGTTAACGGGACTTCCCTTTCTGCCAAAGCCTTGCGGTCGACCTTGCCCGTTGAAGTCAGAGGCATTTCCGGCAGCACTTCAAAGCTGGACGGCACCATGTAGTCGGGCAGGTGTTGGCTGAGGAACGTGGAGAGGAGAGGGGGAGAAACCGCAGAGGACGCAGAGAGAAGACGCAGAGGGCGGAGAGAAGATTTCTCTGCGTCTCTCTGCGCTCCGCCTCTGCGCTCCCTGCGGTTTCTCCCCTCTTCTGCCTCTCGCTCCACCACGTAGGCTGCCAGCCTGAGGTTCCCCGACGGATCGGGCCGGGCGACGACGGCAGCCTGCAGTACCTCGGGATGGCGTAGCAGTACATTTTCGACTTCTCCCAGCTCGATGCGGAAACCTCTCACCTTGACCTGGAGGTCGATGCGGCCCAGGAATTCGATGGCGCCGTCCCGGCGGCGGCAGACGAGGTCTCCGCTGCGGTAAAGGCGCTGGCCGGCTTTGCGGGAGATGGGGTTGGGGATGAACATTCCGGCCGTCAAGGACGGGCGGTGCAGGTAGCCTCGTGCCAGCCCGACGCCGCCGATGTACAGCTCGGCGGGAACGCCTATGGGCGCGGGTTGGAGATTGCTGTCCAGCAGGTGGGCACGGGCATTGGGGAAGGGAAGCCCGATAGGCGGATCGCCTTCCTCGTGACGGCAACGGTGGAAGGTCGAACCCACCGAGCACTCGGTGGGACCGTAGCCGTTGATCAAGTCGACGGCCATCCCCCAGCGTTTGACCAATGCGCCGGAACTGGCTTCACCGCCCACTACGACGGTCTCCAAGGCCTGCAGGCCTTGCGGGTCGAGCATGGAGAGCGCTGAAGGAGTCAAGGTGCTGTAGCTGATCGCCTGCTCCCGCATCAAGTGCTGCAAAGGCGCCCCCGGCATCAGTTCTTCTTCGCTTGCCAGGCATAAAGTGCCTCCCTGGGTCAGGGTGCCTGCAACCTCGACCAACGAGGCGTCAAAGCTCCATGAGAAGAATTGAAGCGAGCGGCACCTACTGTTCATTCGAAAAGACGTACTGAGAGCCTGGGCCATGTTGCCCATGGACCGATGCTCAACGGCCACGCCTTTGGGGATTCCGGTACTGCCGGAGGTATAGATGACATAGGCCAGTTGCCGCGGGTCGATCCGAGCCAATTGACGGTCGATCCAATCGGGCGTCCGGGGGAGGCTTGCCTGTTGCCGGCCGCTGTCCAAGCAAAAGGCTTGGGGCCTTTCTTGCGGCAGGCGGTCGAGCAAGTGGCGCTGGGTGAGGATGAGGTTGGCGCCCGAGTCTGCCATCAAAAAGCCAAATCGCTGTTGGGGCAGCTCGGTGGCCAGCGGCAGGTAGGCGGCCCCCGAAAGCAGAACTCCCAGAAAGCCCACCAGCATTTCCAAAGAGCGCTCGCAGGCAACTGCAATGGTTTTTTCAGCGCAGTTGCCCTCGCCGATCAGAAAGTCGGCCAGGCTGCAGGCTTGTGTTTGCAGTTCCTGATAGCTGAGATGCGCTCCGCTGCTGAGGCAAGCCGCCACGGCATCAGGGCGATGCCGGGCCGTGGAGCAGAAGAGGGCGGGGAAGTGCCAGGCATGGAAACGGCTGGCGGAGTCGTTCCACTCGCGCATCAACTGGTGCTGCTCAGCCGTCCCCAGCAGAGGGATCTCACAGAGCCGGCCTTTGGGATTGGCGACCAGATGCTCGGCCAGCACCTGAAGATGATTCAGCCAACGTTGTACGGTCGATGTGTCGTACAGATCCGCACGGCATGAAATAGCGCCTTGCAGGCCGTCGCCGCTGTCGGTGATGGAGAGGGCCAAGTCGAATTTGGCCGCGCCGATGTCCGTCCCCAAGGGCTCGAGTTGAAGGCCTGGCAGCCGCAGTGATCCCCTGGGAGCGTTCTGATAGACGAACATGACCTGAAAGAGCGGTGCTCGGCTCAGGGAGCGTTCGGGATCCAGTGCTTCAACCACTTGTTCGAAGGGTACGTCCTGATGGGCGAAGGCTTCCAGGGCCGAGTCGCGGACTTGCCCTAGCAGATCCTCGCAGTCCGCAAGGCTGGACAGGCGGGTGCGGATGGCCAGGCTGTTGACGAAAAAGCCGATCAGGTTCTCCGTCTCGGCCCGGTTGCGGTTGGCGATGGGGGTACCGACAACCACATCATTCTGGCCGCTCAGCCTGGCCAGCAAAGCCTGAAATGCTGCCAGCAGGATCATGAAGCCGGTCGCATCGTGCTGACGCGCCAGGGTCATCAGGTCACTTTTCAGGGAAGGCCTCCAATAAAAGGGAACCGTCAATCCCCGGTTGCTCAAGTGGGCACTGTGCGGACGATCCGAGGGCAGTTCCAGAGGTTGGGCGTCGGCCAGGCGCTCTTTCCAATAGTCCAGCTGCTGGTCCAGGACCTCGCCGCTGAGCCAGCCGCGCTGCCAGACGGCAAAGTCGGCGTACTGAAGGGGCAAATCCGGTAAGGGCGAGGGCCGTCCGACCGAGAAGGCCTGGTAGAGGGCGGTCAGTTCCTGAATCAGAATCGAGCTGGACCAGGCGTCTGAGACGATATGGTGCAAGCAGGCCAGCAGGGCGTGCCGATCGCCTGTCAAGCGCACCAGTTCGATCCGCATGACAGGCCCACGGGCCAGATCGAATGGTCGTTGGGCTTGCTCCCGGGACAGCCTGGACAGCTCCGCCTGCTCGTACGCCGGCGGCAGTCCGCGAAGATCCAGCAACGGCAGAGCCTCCCAGCGCCAGGGTTGGATCACCTGAAGTCCTTGCCCTTTCCTGGATGGAAAGCAGGTTCGCAGGGATTCGTGACGCCGCCGGATCTCGTTGATGGCGGCTTGCAGGGCGGCGATGTCCAGGCGGCCCTTGAGGCGGACGGCCGAAGGGATGTTGTAGAAGGAACTGCCGGGCTCCAGTTGGTCGAGGAACCAAAGGCGCTGCTGGGCGAAGGAAAGCGGCAGAGGCTGATTCCGGTCGGCCGGCAGCATGGGAGGCTCCATCGGCCCTTGGGCTGTCGGCAGTTGGCTCTCGATGCGCTGGGCCAGATCGGCCAGCCTGGGCGCCTCGAACAGCGTCCGCAAGGGGATCTCCAGCCCGAAGGCCTTGCGGATGCGCGAGGCCACCTGGGTGGCCAGCAAGGAGTGGCCGCCCAGGTCGAAGAAATTGGCCGTGCGCCCGACGCGCCCCACCCCCAGCAACTCGGACCAAATCCCGGCCAGCAGTTCCTCGTTGAGAGTCTGCAACTCGGTCTCCTCTTCCACTTCTGGCCGCGCCGCCTCTTCCGGTAGAGCCCGCCGGTCGAGCTTTCCGTTCGGAGTCAGGGGAAGCTCGTCCAGGAAGACGAACAGCGACGGGACCATGTAGTCGGGCAGGCGCTCAGCGAGGAAAGAGGAGAGCAGAGGGGGAGAAACCGCAGAGGGCGCAGAGGGGGGACGCGGAGTGCGCTGAGAAGATTTCTCTGCGTCTCTCTGCGCTTTGCCTCCATGCTCTCTGCGGTTTTTCCCCTCTTTACTCCCCTCCTCTATGCCTGCCACGTATGCCACCAACCGTCTGTCCCCCGACGGATCAGGCAAGGCAACAACGGCGGCTTGGCGAACGAGAGGGTGCTTGAGGAGCGCGGATTCGACTTCGGCGGGCTCGATGCGAAAACCCCGGATCTTGACCTGATGGTCGAGTCGGCCCAGAAAGTCGATTTTACCGTCGGCCAGCAGGCGTACCCGGTCTCCGCTGCGGTAAAGGCGCTGGCCGATTCCGAAAGGATGGGGGACGAATTGCTGAGCCGTCAATCCCGGCTGCTTCCAGTAGCCTCTGGCCAATCCGTCGCCCCCGGTGTAAAGCTCTCCCGCCACTCCCAGGGGGACCGGGTGCATAAGCCGATCCAGGACGTACACCGTGGTGTTGGCGATGGGACGCCCCAACGGGACCGAGTGCCCGGTCTGGGCGCTCGTCATCACATGGCAGCAGGTATAGGTGGTGTTTTCGGTGGGGCCGTAGCCATTGACCAGGCGGGCCAGGCCTGCCTGCAGGGTTTGACGTGCCGCTGCGGCTGGCAGCACGTCGCCTCCCGAAAGCACCTGAATTGTGCGGGCCAAGGTGGGGAGGCTGTTTTCGGCCATGAGCCGGAACAGGGCTGAGGGCAGTCCGAGGTATGTGACTCCGTGCTCTTCGACAAGGCGATCCAACTGTTCCAAGGTCAGTTTTTCGGGAGGTGAAAGCACCAGGCGCCCGCCATTGAGCAGGCAGCCCCAGACCTGGAAGGTGGAAGCGTCGAAGGAAAGAGTGGCCGTCTGCAGGAAGACCTGGTCGGAACCCAGTTGCACGAAGTCCGTACCCCGGACCAGCCGGGCCACGCCCTGATGGGTGACAGCCACTCCTTTGGGGATCCCTGTCGAACCCGAGGTATACATCACATAGGCGATCTGTTGCGGGTCGCAAGGCGCCAGCCGCCCTTTGCCGCCTCCTTTCAGGCAGTCCTCCAAGAGGAGGATTGGCATTTCATTGCGTAGGGAGCGCGGAAACCGGGGCAGCAATGGGCTGTCGGCCAGTGCCGCCGAGGCCCGTGAGTCGTCCAGCATGAAGTGCAGCCGCTCGGCAGGGTAATCCGGATCCAGCGGAAGGTAGGCGCCGCCTGCTTTCAGTATCCCCAGCAGCCCAGCCGCCATCTCCGCTGAACGCCGCACGAAGAGCCCCAACAGAGGCTCTTGGCCTGGGCTCAGGCAGGACAAGCTGCCGGCTACTGAGTCCGAAATTCGGTCGAGGGCTTGGTAGCTGATCTGCCCGGACTGGCCGGATTGTGATTCCCAGACCAGAGCTGCAGCGTCCGGCCGTGCAGAAACCTGTCCTTTGAACAGATCCGGGATGGTGGGCTGAGCCTCATGGCGGCGGGCCGTGTCGTTCCACTCGACGAGCAAATGATGGCGCTGGGCGGGCGCCAGCAGGGGGAGTTCCCAAACGGCTTGATGAGGGGATTCAACCGCTTGCTGGAGCAGGTTGCTCAAGTGGTTCAGCAAGCGCCGCATCGTGGAGGATTCGAAGAGGTCGGTGCGATAAGCCAGATTGCCCGTCAGCCCCCGGCCGCCGTCGGCCAGCGTGAGGGTCATGTCGAATTTGGAGAGCTCAGATGCGCCCCCCTGGGCCGAAAGGCGCAAGCCGCCGATCGAAGGTCCGGATTGAGGGGCGTTGTGGTAGGCCAACATGACCTGGAATAGGGGCGTCCGGTCCAAGGATCTTTGAGGCTGCAGGGCTTCGACCACTTGCTCGAATGGGACGTCCTGATGGGCGTAGGCCTGCAATGAAGTTTCGCGGACCTGCTCCAGCAACCCGGCAAAAGTCAGTCCGTCTCGTACCCGGCTGCGCAGCACCAGGGTATTGACGAAGAATCCGATCAAGTTCTCGATTTCGGCCCAGTTGCGGTTGGCGATGGGCGTTCCGATGCTGATGTCGCTTTGCTGGGAATGACGGGCCAGCAGTGCCTGCAAGGCGGCCGTCAGGGTCATGAAGAGGGTGGCGTTGTGTTTTCGCGACAAGGCATCGAGCCTCTCGAGCAGTCCGTCAGGCGCTGCAAACCCCTGCACGGCTCCCCTGAATGTCGGCCTCGCCGGTCGGGGACGGTCGGCTGGCAGCTCCAGAGGCGGCGCTCCTTCAAGCTGCTGCCGCCAGTAGGAAAGCTGCTCATCCAGCGCCTGCCCGCCTAGCCAGCTGCGCTGCCAGACGGCAAAGTCGGCGTATTGGATGGGGAGAGGGGGAAGTCCAAAGTCCAAAGCCCAAGGTCCAAGGTCTGGATTCGCCACGGTGCTGTAAATGGCCGAGAGTTCGCGCAGCAGGATGCCGGTGGACCAGGCGTCCGAAGCGATGTGGTGGGTGTTGGTCAGAAGGAGGACGGAATAAGAAGGGGGACCGGAAGCCGGAGACTGGAAACCGGCAGAAAAAGAGGCTCCGGAATTCGAAGTCTGCGACCCGGAATCTCCATCATCCAACTCTTGACCTTGGACCTTGGACTTTGGACTCCCGACTCCCGCTTCCCCGCTGCCGGTCTCCGGTCCACGGTTTTCGGTCTCCTTCTGCATCACCACGGTCACCCGGATCACCGGCCCGCGGGCCAGGTCGAAGGGGCGCAGGGCGTCTTCCTGGGCGAGGCGCTGCGATTCGGATTCGGAGAGGTTGGCCGGCAAAGCCTGCAAGTCCACAACGGGGAGCGGGAAGGGACTCGGCGGCTGGATTTGCTGGACGGGGCGGCCCTCCTTTTGGGGGAAGCAGGTGCGCAGGGCTTCATGGCGGCGCACGATTTCGGTCAGTCCGAACTGCAGGGCTGGGATGTTCAGGCGCCCTTGCAGGCGTACTGCGGCGGGGACGTTGTAAAGCGCGCTGCCGGGCTGTAGCTGGTCCAGGAACCAGAGGCGCTGCTGGGCGAAAGAGAGCGGCAAGTCCGCCCGGCGTTCGGCGTGCAGCAAGGGCGGGATTCGACCGGCCTGCTCCTGTTGGCGGATTTCGAAGAGGTGAGCCGCCAATGCGGACAGGGTGGGAAGCTCGAAGAGCGTCCGCAAAGGAAGCTCGACGCCGAAGGACTGGCGGATGCGCGACACCGCCTGGGTAGCCAGCAGCGAGTGGCCTCCCAATTCGAAGAAGTGGTCCTGCCGCCCTATGCGTTCGACCTCCAGCACCTCGGACCAGATGCCGGCCAGCAGTTCCTCGGAAGGGGTTTGAGGCGCCTGGTACTTCTCTCTCTGCTGCCAGTCCTCCTCCGGCAGGGCCCGGCGGTCGATCTTGCCGGTGGGGGTGAGGGGAAGCTCGTCCAGGAAAACGAACAGCGACGGCACCATGTAGTCAGGCAGGCGTCCGGCGAGGAAGGAGGAGAGCAGAGAGGGAGAAACCGCAGAGGGCGCTGAGAGAAGACGCGGAGGCCGCTGAGAAGACTTCTCTGCGTCTCTCTGCGCTCTGCCTCTGCGCTCTCTGCGGTTCCTCCCCTCTTCTCTCGCCGCCACATACGCCACCAGCCTCTTGTCCCCAGAAGGATCGGGCAAGGCGTTGACGGCAGCTTGGCGGACGGTCGGGTGCTTGAGGAGCTGGGACTCGATTTCAGCAGGCTCGATGCGAAAGCCCCGCACCTTGGCCTGGTGGTCCATCCGCCCCAGGAACTCCAGGGCGCCCTCCCGGTTCCAGCGTCCCAAGTCGCCCGTGCGGTAGAGCCGCCGTCCAGCGGCAAAAGGGTTGGGGACGAAGCGCTCGGCCGTCCAAGCGGGGCGCTGCCAGTAGCCCCGGGCCAGGCCGTCCCCGCCGATGCAAATCTCCCCCGAGACCCCTTGGGGGATAGGGCTGAGCCGGTCGTCCAGCACGTAGACCAAGGTGTTGGCGATGGGAGGCCCGATGGGGACCGATTCACGCGGCGGCGACTCGCTCATGAGGTGGCAGCAAGTATAGGTGGTGCTTTCGGTCGGCCCGTAGGCGTTGATGAGGCGCTTGAGGCCCGCCTCCAGGGCCAGGAGGGCGTGGCGCGGCGACAGCACGTCTCCGCCCGAGAGCGCCTGATCCAGTCCGCTGAGCGTTTCAAGCCCGCTTTCGGCCATCAGGCGAAAGAGGGCGGCCGGCATGCCCAGCAGGGTGACGCCGTGGCGGCGGACCAGGTGCGAGATCTGCTCCAGGGTGGGACGCTCAGGCGGGAAGAGCACCAGGCGGGCGCCGTTGAGCAGGCTGCCCCAGATCTGGAAGGTGGAGGCGTCAAAGGCGATGGTGGCCATCTGCAGCATCACCTGCTCCGGCCCCAATCGGGCGTAGCGGCTGCCATTGACCAGCCGCGTCACGCCCCGGTGGGTCACCGAGACCCCCTTGGGAGTGCCCGTCGACCCCGAGGTGTACATCACGTAGGCCAGCCGGCCCGACGAGAAGTCGCCCTGCGACGGCTGGGCCTCGTCGCCCGTCGCCAGGCAGCCCTCCAGAAGCAGAACCTGGTTGGCCTTATGGCG
>JANQFM010000515.1 GCA_028277865.1 Acidobacteriota bacterium | reverse complement strand
GTTTGCCGTTTGCTGCGCCAGGGCTAGCGAGGCAACGCCTCAGACTGACCGCAGAAGGACTTCGGGTTCCGGGTTCCGGGTTTTCGGGATTCGGACTCTGGAATCCGGAACCTGGGATCTGGAGCCCGGAACCCCTGACCGCCGCCGGACCCCTCGCAGCCAAATTTGACTCAATCGTGAGGAACCCTGAAACCCTAGCGGCCTAGCGCGGGCTAGACGAACTCGACTTCGACCCGGTGGGGGATGATGCCGGCTTGGTGGCCGCGGTCCAGGAAGTGCTGTACGGAACGCCGCCCCTCTTCGCCGTAGTCCAGGGTGCGCTCGTTGACGTACATGGCGATGAATCGGTCGGCTTTGGAGGAGTCCAGCCCGCGGCCGAACTGCAACGCGTACTCCAGGGCGGCCTCACGGTGCTCCAACGAGTAGCGGTAGCTTTGGCTGAGCAGGGAGGAGATCTTTCGAATCCGCTCCTCGCCCAAATCGCGGCGGATCACGTTGCCGCCCAGGGGAAGAGGCAAGCCGGTGGCCTCCTTCCACCACTCGCCCAAATCGAGGATCTTTTTCAGCCCTTCCTCGCGGTAAAGTAGCTGACCTTCATGAATGACCAGACCCAGGTCGACTTCGTCGCGCTGTACAGCCGGAATGATCTCGTCAAAAGGAATGACACGGCACTGGACTTCGGGATGGCAAAGGCGAAGTGCCAAATAGGCGGAGGTTTTCAAGCCGGGAATGCCCACCAGCTGGCCCTGCAAGTCGGGCGAGGCTGAAGATTTCCCCACCACGATGGGGCCGTATCCTTCGCCCATGCTGGCGCCGCTGTTGAGCAGGGCGTATCTGTCGTGCAGGTAGGCATAGCCGTGAATGCTGACCGCAGAAACCTCGAAGCGGCCTTGCAAGGCGGCCTCGTTGAGTGTTTCAATATCGTGAAGCTCGTGGACGAACTGGAACTCTCCGGTATCGATCTTGCCCGTGGCCAGTGCATAAAACATAAAAGCATCATCACTGTCCGGGCTATGCGCAACTCGAATAATTTCCCTGTCCATGATCAATCACCAACCGGCGAACTATAGCAAAAGACCCGGAATGTCTGTCAAGCGTTCAATTCGTTGATTTTCATCCTGATTTGAATGCCGACCCTGCGGGTCGAAGAGCAGTGCCCGCAGCCCGGCAGCTTCGGCGCCCCGAACGTCGTGAGCGATACTGTCTCCGACATGCACAACGGCATTGGGAGGGAGTCCGGTTTCCTGTAGCGCCAGATCGAAAATCAGGGCATCCGGCTTGGCTGCGCCAGCCCGGCTGGAGTAGACCACTGTCTCGAAGAAGTCGGCGATCCCCAGGCTTTCCAGCAGATTCGGCAAACGCGAGTCGAAGTTTGAAACCACCGCCAGGCGGACTCCTCGGGCTGCCAGACGGCTCAGGGCTTGACGGCAGCCCTTCATCAAATGCCAAACCTCGGGCTGCGAATAGTACGCCAAGACGGCTTCAAAAAACTGCTCGAAGCGGATCGAGTCAGCCAGTCCGACCGCGTCCAGCGATTGGCGAAGCCTGCGTCGCCACCATTGCCTTTCCAAATTCGGCAGATCGACTCTTGATACTCCGGGAAAGGCCAGCGGCTCAGCGCCCTGAAGGCTTTTGGCGAAGGCCTTATCCAGCCGCTCTTCCCAGCAGGCATCCCCCGTCTCTGCCAACCCGCAGCGCTGGATGAACTCCAGGTACACCGACCCGACCGACCGCTTCAGGCCCAGCAGCGTCCCCGTCACATCAAAGAATACGGCTGCCGTGTGGGGAGGGGCCGTGTCTTGAATTCCAGATTTTTGGCTCAACTATAATCGGCCCCTCGCGGTGGCAATCCCTGAGAAATCCGGACTAGCTAGTTCAGGAACGGATTGGTCTGGCGTTCCCGGCCCACGCTGGTGTCGGGGCCATGGCCGGGATGAAGGATCTTGCTGTCCCCCAGCGGCAAGATCCGGTTGCGGATACTGGCGATGAGCGTCTCATAGGAGCCTCCCGGCAAGTCGGTGCGGCCGATGGAGCCGGCAAAGACGGCATCACCGCAAAAGACGTGGTCGTCCAGCACCAGGCAGACTCCGCCAGGAGAGTGTCCCGGCGTGTGGTGCACCTCGAGTGTGAGATCGCCGACCTGAACCGACTGCCCGTCGGCCAGTTCCCGCTCGTAAGGCGGCGCCGCGGGGCATTGCAGCCCGAAGGCCTGTGCCTGCTCCTGGGCCCGTTCGTAGAGAAAGGCGTCATCCGGGTGCAGGTGGATGGGCACGTCCCACTTCTTCTTGACCTCTCCGACTCCCGAAATATGATCCATGTGGGCGTGGGTGAGCAGAATCGACTCCAACTCCAGCCCCTGCTTGTCGACCCATTTCAACAGTTGGCCGACTTCATCCCCCGGATCGATGTATGCTGCCCGGTGGGTCTGGTTGCAGCCTAGGATGAATCCGTTCTTCATGAAGGGCGGAACCGCCCTGGCCTCGATCACGAACCGTTCCGATTGCATGATTGCCTCATTGGTTTTTCACGCAGAGGCGCAAAGACGCAGAGGAGGGGGAAGAGGGGATGGGGCCGTGTCCCTAGAAAATAAAAATTCAAGATACGGCACCCTCTTCTGCCTCTCTGCGCCTCTGCGTGAAACCCGCTTTACTTCCCTTGATAACTGATGCGGTAGACGGCATCGGCATGGTCATCTGAGACCAGCAGCGAGCCGTCGGGCATCACCTGGACATCCACCGGGCGTCCCCACACCTCGTTCCCTTGCAGCCAACCCTCGGCGAAGGGCTCGTAGGAGGCCGGCTTGTCGTCCTTCAGGCGCACCAGCATGACGCGGTAGCCGACCTTGTCCTTGCGATTCCAGGAGCCGTGCTCGACGAGCAGGATCTGGTTGCGGTACTCGTCGGGGAACATCCGGCCCGTGTAAAAGCGCATCCCCACCACTCCCGCGTGGGCCACCAGGGGCTGGGCGGGCGGAATGTATTGGCTGCAATCCTTTTCCTTGCCGAACTGCGGATCTGCAATGTCGTCGCCGTGGCAGTAGGGGTATCCGAAGTGCATTCCGGCCCGGGGAGCGTGATTGAGCTCATCGGGCGGGCTCTCATCCCCCAGCCAGTCGCGCCCGTTGTCGGTGAACCACAATTCGCCTGTCCGCGGGTGCCAGTCGAAACCTACCGTGTTGCGCACACCGTGTGCAAAAACCTCGAAGCCGCTGCCATCGGCATTGACCCGCGAAATGGCGGCATAACGGGGGTCTTCAGGGTTGCAGATGTTGCAGGGCGCCCCGATGGGCACATAGAGCCGCCCGTCCGGGGCGAAACGGATGAACTTCCATCCGTGATGCTTGTCGCGCGGCAGCCCGTCCAGCACCACGACCGGGTCGGGAGGATTGTCCAGTCGGTCTTCGATGGCGTCGTAGCGCAGCACCCGGTTGACCTCGGCCAGATAGAGTGCGCCATCGCGGAAGGCAACTCCGTTGGGCATAAAGAGCCCTTCGGCCAATGTGTAGGTCTTGTCTGCGCGATGGTCCTTGTCTTCATCGACCAGGGCATAGACATTGCCCTTGGTGCGTGTCCCGACGAAGACGGTCCCTTTGGCGCCCAGGGCCAAGGAGCGGGCATCGGTCAATTTGTCGGCAAAAATATCGATCTGAAAGCCGGGCTTGAGCTGGATCTGCTCCAACGGCAGCTCATCGGCAGCCTCTCCCCATGCGGGCAGGGCACAAGCCGCACAAACCAAGCCCGAAATCAACGAGTATCGCAGGCAGTTCATTGTCATAGCAGCACATTATTCCACAAGAAGAAGGAGTCAGGAATCGGGAGTCACGAATCGGGAAGAAAGGTAGGGAGAACATAAGGCCGCGGCCGCTCTCCTTCTTCCTGAGTCCTGTTTCCTGATTCCTGCCTCCTTCCGGTCATTGACACCATTGAATCGACCCCTTATGATCGCGACTCATCAGTTGGCAGGAGCAAGTCGGCTAAGCTCCCAACAGTGCCCAGGAAAATCGTTCGAATGAAGGCGGAGCGTTACTACACAACCCGCGAAGTCGCTGAGATGTGGAACGTCAGCCCCTCAACCATCAAGAGGTGGGCTGACTCCGGATCGCTCAAGTGCCACCGCACCCCGGGCGGGCATCGCAAATTCAGCATGCGGGACATCTCCGAGTTCCAGGCCCGTCAAGGATTTGAGGCCACCGGCCTGCTCAGCACCGAAGACTGGGAGGATCCGGAGATCGAATTGGCCGTCAACCAGAAAAAGTACAATCGGCTCTGCGAAGAGGTCATGAAGCTGGCCACTCAGAATCAGCGTTCGCGTGTGGAGCACTTTCTGGAACGGCTGCACATCCGAGGGCTGGACGTTTGGGACCTGTACGACGAAATCATCATTCCGACCCTCAAGGCTGCCCGCCAGCCGTCAGCCACGGAAAACGGCCAGGTTTCGGACGGTCATCTGCGCTTGTTGATCAACAACTTGGATGAGGCGATCCAATTGCTCATTCCCCATGTTTCGCGCAAGCGCCCCAACGGCAAGATCGCCCTTTGCGGCTCGCTGGGCTTTCGCAGCCGCCTGCAAGTCAATGCACTGGCGCGCATCCTGGAGATTGAGGGCTGGGATGCCTACAACATCGGCAACGGGGTGACCTTCGAGCTGATGGCCGAGCTGGTGAAGCAGGAGCCGATCGACTTTGTGTGCGTCGCCTGCCTGCGCTTTGAAGATGTCGACCAGGCCAGCCAATCCTTCCAATCGCTTTACGATGCCACCCATCCCTATCGCATCCCCATTTTGGTGACGGGCAAGGCCTTTTCCTCCAAGAAAGTACGCAAGCTCTTTCCCCACGACGCCTACGTGAA
>JANQFM010000502.1 GCA_028277865.1 Acidobacteriota bacterium | reverse complement strand
AATAAGGAGAAGCAAATTCAATACCAGCCTACCGTCATCAAAGCTTTCAGTCGATGGCCTGCAGCTCTGAATTCCTGAGCCTTTTCACTGTTTGCGCTGTGTCAAATACCCCAAGTGGGCATGCGACGTGCTTTCGGCCAGGGAGGTTGGTATCATTTCCTGAGTCGTGGAGCTTGAGGGAGGCTGATAACTGTCCCAGCCATGACCCTGTCGGCGAGGTGATCTATGCAAAACAAGTTCTATCGGGTTTTTCTGAGCGTGGAAGTGATGGATTCAGCTCGCGGCAAGACCCGGAAACTGGAAGACGAACGCTTCGAGCTGGCTGCTTTCCCCAGTCTGGACGAGGCCCAGGATTTCTGCAAGGAGCTGGCACAGCACACGGCGGAAGCGACCGGTGAATCCGAGCTGCTGGCCGAAATGACTTCTCCGGATGTCTTCAGCGCCGGCGACTAGACCGCAAATAAGCTTATGCCGAACGGATCCGGGAGTGTCACGCAAAGCCGCAAAGAACGTAAAGTAAAGAAGGAAGCCAGGCCAGGCAGCAATTGGTGCGGGGGCAAAGGGAGTCCGGAGTCAGGGGGTGGGAGTCGGGGGAGCCTCCCACCAGAGGTTGGGCGGCAGATGTTGCTTGCGTTTGTGCACCGGGCAACCGAGGCGCTTCAATTCCCGAACCACTTCGTTCGCCGCCTTTTGAACGGCTTCCGCCACAGCTGGACTCAGCCCGATTCCTGCCTTCAAGCTGGAGGGAACAACGCCGACGAGCAGAACCTGGCCCGGCGCCCGGCCGTGAAGCTGCAGGCGAAGCATTGTCTCTCTCAGGCCGGATTGATGAGCATTGAAGCGAGGGTGGGCGGCAGGACTCAGCAGATCTTGGCCGCCCATCAGGCAAAGGCGACCCGCTTGCTGGCCGGAACGGACGGTGTCGACCAGGATGACGGCCTCTTGCCCTGCCAGGCAGGAATCCAGATCGGACCCGGGCGTGCCGGCATCGAGCAGCGACACGTCCGGGCCGAATTCGTAAGACGCCTCCAAATCCCGAATCACGCTGGGGCCGAAGGCGTCGTCCCCCATCAGGACGTTTCCCAGGCCGATGATGAGCACCTTGGACATTGTCTTGGCTTTACAAAGCTTTCACAGTAGCGATTTCCCGCCCGTCGGCATCCAGGGTGTGGATGGCGCAGGCCAGGCAGGGATCGAACGAGTGTATGGTCCGCAGGATCTCCAGCGGAAGTTCGGCGTCGGCCACGGGATTGCCGATCAGAGAGGCTTCATAAGGGCCGGGTAGGCCGTCCTCGGCGCGTGGGCTGGCGTTCCAGGTGGAGGGGACCACTGCCTGGTAATTGGCGATCTTGCCGTCGCGGATCACGATCCAGTGGGACAGGCAGCCTCGCGGCGCTTCGTGAAAGCCGAATCCCCTCTGCTCTCCCGAGGGGAATTCCGGTTTGGTGAATGTCTGAACGTCTCCCTTGCCGATGTTGTCCAGCAGCAATTGCAGGTGCTTGAGCCCCAGCTCGGTCAGCAAGGCCGTCCGTACCGCACGGGCCACATGCCGTCCCAAGGTGGAGTGCAGCGCTGAAAGTTCGATTCGGGCGCCGGCCAGGTCGGAAACCCTTTCCAGGGCCAGACGGGTCCAGCGTTGGGTCGGCTCGTGCCCGACGGCATTGCCGACCAGCACCTGGGCCAAAGGCCCGACTTGCATGGGACGGCCCTGGAAGCGGGGCGCTTTCACCCAGGAGTACTTCTGCTGGGCGTCGTAGTCGGTGTAGTGGGGAACGGTTTCCTCCTCCCAGGGATGGCGCGACCACTGCCCCTTGTACCAGGAGTGGGCGATGGACTCGGTGACGTTCTCGCGGAAGTAGGGATCCTGAAAGGACTCGAAGGAACGGGCACTGCCCAGGTCGCCGTCGAAGACGGTACCTCCGGGAAGGTCAAAAACGGATCCGGCCGAATCGAGAGGAAGGTCGGGAACTGCCAGATAGTTCTTGACCCCGGCGCCGTAGCCCAGCCACTCCGGATACATGGCGCCGATGGCGGCCACATCCGGCAGGTACACCTGCAGCACGAAGGTGTTCACCTCGTCGAACAGATCCTTGATCCAGTAGAGCTTCTCCATGTTGAGGGCGGCCTGGTTGTCCAGGTTAACGGCATTGGCCACGCCGCCCACCGCCAGATTCTGGATGTTGGGCGTCTTGCCTCCCAGGATGGCCACGATTTGGTTGGCCTTGCGCTGGTATTCCAGTGCCTGCAGGTAGTGGGAAACGGCCAGCAGGTTGACTTCGGGTCGAAGCTTCATGGCGGGATGGCCCCAGTATCCGTTGGCGAAGATGCCCAATTGGCCGCTGTCTACGATCTTTTGCAGCCTGTTCTTCACGGCGACCATCTGACGCCAGCTGTTGCCCGGCCATTCGGAAAGGCTTTCAGCCAGGTTGGCTGCTTTGCGCGGGTCGGCCTTGAGGGCCGAGGTGATGTCCACCCAGTCCAGCGCAGACAGGTGGTAGAAATGAACAACGTGGTCATGCAGTGCATGAGCGATCAAGATCAAATTGCGGATGTATTGGGCGTTGAGGGGAATCTCCATCCCCAAGGCGTTTTCCACCGCGCGAACAGAGGTGATGGCGTGGACTGTGGTGCAGACACCGCATATGCGCTGTGTAAACAGCCAGGCATCGCGGGGGTCGCGCCCTTGGAGGATGACTTCGATGCCGCGCCACATCTGGCCGGAGGCCCAGGAGTCGCGAACCACTCCGCCTTCGACTTCGGCGTCCAGGCGCAGGTGGCCTTCAATGCGTGTGACCGGATCGATAACGATGCGCTTGCTCATGACTCCCTCCTTCAGGGGCGCGAGGGGGACGGGGCCATCCCCCTCAGAATGGGGAACTTCTTGACGATCACCAGATAGGCCATCAGCTCCAGGGCCAACAGGCCGAGGGTGATCAGGATTTCAGGCACGGCTGGAAAATAGCTCCAGCCGGGCCCGGGATCGTAGGCGATCAGGTAGGTCGAGAAACGATAAAGCGCTCCTGACAGGGCGATCAGCATGGCGGCCCGGAACAGATAGCCTCCGTCGCTTCTCCTCTGCTGGGAAAGCAGCATGAAGGCCGGCACGATGAACAAGGCCATTTCGAGCAGGAACAGAATGCTGTACGAATCCAGGGCAAAGGCCAGCCCAAGCCGTCCCTGCACCGCCAAGTCGGCCAGCCGGACGATGGCGAAACCCAACAGCACCCATACGATTGCCCCCGAAAGGGAAGCCAGCATGCGGGTTTCCGCCGGGCGTTTGAAGACCATGCTTGAAAGCGAAGACTCGATCACCACCACGGCGTAGCCCATGGCGATGCAGGAGATCAAAAAAAGCAAGGGCAGCAGGGCCGTGTTCCAGAGCGGGTGCAGCTTGTGGCCGGCCAGCAGCATGAGGCTTCCCAAAGAGGATTGGTGCATGGTGGGCAGCAGCAATCCGAGGGCGATGATCCAGATCAGGCTTCGCTCCAGCCAAGGCAAGGTGGACTCGGCGAAGCGTCGCAGGCGCGGTCGGGGGCTTTCCTTCCACCTCTCCAGGAATGCTGGCGATAGCTCGATCCACAGCACCACCGTATAGGCCATGATGCACAGGGCCACTTCGAGCAGGATGGAGTTGAGGTTCCAAATCCAGAAATTGATTGGAACCTTGTAGACGTACCAGTAGCGTCCCAGGTCGATGATGACCCCGATGCCGCCCAAGCTGTAGCCCAGGGCGCTGGTGACGATGGCGGGGCGGATCAAGGGGTGATAGCGTCCCCGGTTGAAGATATAAACCAGGATGGCCATGGCGTAGCCCCCGCAGGCCAGAGCGGTGCCGGTGACCACGTCGAAGGCGATCCACAGCCCCCAAGGGTACCCGTCGCTCAAGGCTGTTGGGGATCCCAGACCGGTCCAGAATCGCCATGCCAATAGGATGATGCTGAGGCCGAACAGCCCGACCAGCACCCGGAAGGGCCGGGTCACGATGGGGCCTCCCAGGGGAATGGCTTGCTGGCTCATGACGACTCCTCCTTTTCCCTCTCAGCCGGGCCTTCTTCAGCACGCCGGCGGTTGCGCCACAGCACTCCGCTCAGGACGGCGTAAAGAGCCACAGGCGCAATAAATCCCTTGTAGATGCCGTGCTGAATCGTTTCGGGAAGAGAAGGGACAGCTTCGTCGCCCAAGTCGGGCAGCCCCAGCTTCTCGAAGGGAATGCCGGCAGGCGCCAGGTAGAGAACCTGGGTTCCCCCTGCGTCGTCTTCCCCATAGACCTTGGGGTAGTAGCGGTCCGGATGCTCAGCCAGGCGCCGCTTGGCCTCGGCCAGCAGGTCTGAGTAATCGCCGAAGATCACCGCCCCGCGCGGGCAAGCCTCGCAGCAAGCGGGAATCTTGCCTTCGGCCAGCAGGTGGTTGCACATCTCGCACTTGACGAGCTTGGGAGCGGCCTTGTCCCATTCGAACTTCGGGACGTTGAAGGGGCAGGCCACCTGGCAATAGCGGCAGCCCACGCAGACATCCGGCTTCCAGGTCACGATCCCGAACTCCCTTTTCTGATAGGCGCCCAGCATGCAGGCGCT
>JANQFM010000479.1 GCA_028277865.1 Acidobacteriota bacterium | reverse complement strand
TTGCCAAGCGATGGGCGAGATGACCGGATTGGCGGAAGAGCCTGCATCCGAATTGCAGGGCGGCGGAGGGTTGCAGGCATTGGCTGCACGGTTTGCCTGGGATGGGGGATCTTGCCGACGGTTGAATCCCAGCCGTGAAACATCACTCCACGGAGTCAAGCTCCGTGGTGGCGATAGGGTTTTTGAAGCGGTTCTGGTTACTAAACACAGCCCGACCGGGACAAGCCCGGCACGTGGCTTCTATATCTTCCAGCACCCTGTACTCCTTAAGTGAACAGCATTGGGGCTAAGCCCGATTATTCCTGGACTTCAGCGAGAAGGGCTTGCAGTTCGTCGCGGGCGTGAGTGTTGCCGTGGCGGGAAGCCGTTTCGATCCCTTTTTCCAGAATCGTGCAGGCCTCCTCTTCACGTCCGGCTGCGATGAGGGAGCTGCCGTAGTGGTAGTAGACCGCTGTGTAGTCAGGGAATCCATTGACCAGTTGCTGAAAGATCGTGATGGCCTGTTCCAGGTCGCCCAGGCGCTTGTGCTCCATGGCCAGGCCGTAGCGGGGGAATGGTTCCTGCGGTTTCTGCTTGGCCAACTGTTGAAGCTTTTCCAACCTCGTCTCGCTCATATTGCCGCGATCAAGGTACCACAGGCAGGGGCACGTCGCTCCAGTTGGGACGGAGCGAAAACAGTCAGTTCAGCCTCTGGAACCCAAGCGGATTTCGCGCCAAGACGCAAAGGCGCAAAGGCGCAAAGGCGCAAGGACAAAACAAGAAGAGGCTTCCGGCCAAGCCGGGAAAACGCCGCCTTCATTCCTGGGATTGCTTCTTGCTTTGTTCGCTGACCAGTTGGCGCAAGTTGGCCACTGAGCGCGCTTCCGAGGAGCTTTCCACCGCCTTGTGGGCGATGCCCTCCACCTGCAAGTAGGATTTCTCCAACTGCTGAGATAGGCCGGCGATCCGTTCAGCCTGCTCCTTGGCAAGCTGCTCCAACGACTCGATCTTGGTAGAGAGCACCTTGCGTTCGCCATCGAATTCCTTTTTGAGCAATTCCTCCCGGTTCTTGGCCTCCACCTCAACCCGCTCGACAGCCTGCTGGACGGCTTGGTTGACGGCAGCCTCCTTCTCCTGCGGGAAGGCTTCAACCCTTGCACGCAGCTCATCGAGCTGCTGCTCGGTTTGCGAGACGGCCTTTTCGCGCTCAGCCAGATCTCGTTCGGCCTCCTCCCGTTTGAGGCGCATCTCTTTTTCGGCCTGAGCCTTTTCGTCCTCGTAGCTGTCGCGGGCCAACTGCTGCTCGCGCTTGAAGCTGTATTCGTACTCCTCCTTCTCCCGTTTGCGCCGCTTGGCCTCATCCGCCTTGGCCTCAGCGGCTGCGGCCTGAAGCGACTGCTTCTCCTGCTCGAAGTTGAAGCGCAGGCTGTTGATCCGCTCTTCCAACTCGCCCTTGCGCGAAGCCATTTGGTCTTCAAACTCCTGCTTCTTGCGGCGCTGAGCCTCGATGAGGGCGACCAAGCTGGCGGCCGAGCGGTCGATCTCATAGATTTCCTGAAGGTCTTCCTCCTTGGCGGCAATGGCCTTTTGGACCGAACGGTACTTGCCGACCTCTTCCTCCAGGCGGTCCGAGATCTGAGTCAGCATCTTGCCGATCTCCGCCTTGAGGCTTCCGATTCCCCTGACAATCCCTTCGGTGGAAAGCGAATCGGCGACCTGCAAAGCTTCTTGCTTGGCCTTTTCCTCGATCCTCCTCTCAGGCTTGAGCTCCGCTTGGCGCTGTTCCAGCAGCTGCTTCTCAAGAGCCCTGTAGGATTCGAGGATCTCTTTCTTGGTATGCGACATGGTGGGCGTCTTGGGCGGCTCTTTCTGATCTGTCATGATCCGGTATTCTGAAGCTTAATCTTCTCGCTGACAACTGACAACTGACAACTGCGAACCGCGAACTGCCCTTTGCGCCTCTGCGTGAAGCCCTCAGTTTATCTCCGCATACACACGAAGTTCTCGAAGGCCGTACGCGGGGCAGCAAGTGCAGCGAGGGGCTGACAATCGTGGCTTTCCGCCCATGCAAAAAACGCTTGCATTGGAAGGCCACACCAGGTTGATCATGCATGCAATGGCGGAACGCTGCGGCAATGGCGACGTACAATAGTGTGCGGAAAGACTGTAGACGCCCAGCCAGAGGCCCGATAGGGGCGAACAGGGGTAGGGGATGGGCGTCGGCTTGCAGCGCTGAAACTCACTCTGATAGACTCTCGCCTTCTCAAGCCAAGACAAACAATACCCCCAAAATTTGAAATGAAGGAGACAGGAAGAACATGATGAAAAAGATGACGGCTTTGACGGCAGTCCTTCTGCTGGCAGCAACCGCCCTTTCGGCCCATCCGCACTTCAGCAAGTCGGTCGAGACCAAGATCGGCGAAGTGGAGGTCAAGCTGCAGTACTTCACCGCTCCGGCCAACATGGAGCATCTGGAAGACGTTCAGAAGGGTGCCTTCAACCCCGGCTTCGGCCGAGTTGAGTTCTCGGCTGACCTGTCTGTCGGCGATCTGACGATTCCCACCGGCAAGTATCAGATCGGCGCCATCAAGAACGGCGACAAGGACTGGACGTTGGGCCTGTATCCCGGAGGCGTGCCGCGGGGTTCGGAGCCGGACATGTCCAAGGTCATCAAGCTGCATTCCGCCTATTCCGAATCAGGCGGCAACTCAGGTCACGTCTACTTCGACATCCTGCCGGGACACGGCAAGATGGAAGGCAAGGCTGTGCTGATCTGGCAGTTTGGCCCGCTCCACCTGGAAGGGGCGCTGTCGTAAGAAGACAAGGAGACCGGAAACCGGAAACCGGCAGAGGGAGCTGAAGGCTCAGGGATTGGGTGTCTCTGCCGGTCACCGGCTTCCGGTTGCCGGTCTTCCGTCTCTCACCTCGGCCGAAGCCAACCCGGCCAACACCCGAATCCATCCCAAAAGGGCAGCACTCAGCATTCCCGAATCGCCCGCACTCCCCAGCCGAAGGCTTCTTCATTGAGGGGTATCATGGCGCAATTGCAGGCCAATGCCTGGCGAACGGCCGTCAGGAATGTCTCCTCCGGAAACAGCTGTGTCACCGCTTGAAGCGCTCCCAGGGCCACGATGTTCTTGACCATCTTCTTGCCCAGGCCCAGGGCGATCTCGCTGCAGGGAACTCCGTAAAGGTGGGGATGCCCTTCCAACCGAGGCACTTCGGAGATCACCGAACAGTCGTAAATGATCGTGCCGCCCGGCACCACTGTTGGGCCGAACTTGGCCAGGCTGGGTGCGTTGAAGGCCACCAGGATGTGGGGTTGGGGCGAAGCCGGCGAGAGGACTTCCCCTCGGGCGACATGCACGTCGGCAAAGGAGGTTCCGCCGCGCGATTCAGGGCCGTAGCTGGGGATGTGGGTAGCGTCGAACCCCTCGTTGATGCCTGCCCGGGCGATCAGCAGCGCCGCTGTCTGGGCCCCGTCCCCGCCGGCGCCGGCCAACTTGAGCGAGATGTCGTCCGGGGCGATGTGGGCAGGAAAGGCCCCCTGGGCGAAACGGGGCACTTCTTGAGCATCGGGCGCCACCGCCTCCAGCACCTTGCGGGGATCATGCAATGGGGCTTCCATCTCAAAGCGGCCGGACGGCTCGAGGTCTTTCTTGACACCAAGCGGGAAGATGGGGACCATCTGCTCTTCCACCCACTTTTCGGTTTCCATTGAATCCATCTTGAGGTGAGTGGGACACTCCGAGAGCACTTCCACAAAGCCCAAGCCCTTGTTTTCCACCTGAAGCTGCAATGCCTTGCGGATGGCCTTCTTGGCGTGGTTGCGCTGGCGATTGTTGAACAGGGCCACCCGTTCCACGTAAATCGGCCCGTCCAGCTGAGCCATCATCTCGGCCACCTTCAAAGGCTGCCCCATGAAGTGGTTGCGTCCCGTGGGCGAAGTGGTGGTCCGCTGACCCATCAGGGTGGTGGGCGCCATCTGGCCGCCCGTCATTCCGTAGATGGCATTGTTGACGAAGATGAAAGTGATGGGCAGCCCCAGTTGAGCGGCGTGCAGGACCTCGGCCAGGCCGATGGAGGCCAAGTCGCCGTCTCCCTGGTATGAAACGACAATCGAATCCGGGTTGGCCAGCTTGTGCCCCAAGGCCACCGCCGGAGCGCGTCCGTGGGCGGCCTGGGTGTTGCCCGCATCCAGGTAGTAATAAAGGAAGACGGCGCATCCTACCGGCGAGACCGCGATGGTGCGGTCCTGCACGCCCAGTTCGTCAATCGACTCGGCCAGGTATTTGTGGACCAGACCGTGCCCGCAACCGGGGCAGTAATGGGTGGAATGCCCCTTGAGCCCGGCGCCCTCGGCATGCCGCTGGAAACTGTCGTAAAAGACGCTCACGCTCATGCCTTCACCTCCTGGCAGGCTGCGGCCTGACGGACTTTGGCCGTGATTTCCTGGTGCTGGGGCAAAATGCCTCCGAAATGTCGAACATGATCGATGGGCGGATGGCTCAGCCCGGCCTTGTCGATGGCCAGCCGCAGTTCATCTTCCAGCTGGCCGTTGCTGGCCTCGACAACCACGATGCGGCGCGCCTTTTCCAGCACGGGACGCAGGGCGTCCACCGGGAAGGGCCACAGGGTGACGGGCCGGAACAAGCCGACGGCAATCCCCTCGGCCCGCAGCGACTCCACTGCCCCTTTGGCCATGCGCGACGGCGTGTTGGCCGCCACCAGCAGGACTTCGGCTTCCTGGCAGCGGAACAGGTCGGCTCGCTGTTCGTTGTCGATCATGCGCTGGTACTTGCGGTTGAGATGGAGATTGTGCTCTTCCAGCTCGGGTTCGCTGAGAAAGATGGAGCAGATCAGGTTGCCGCGGTGTGCCTGGTCGCCGTAGACAGCCCAAGCGGGGATTCCCGGCCGGGTCATCTTTCTGGGAAGCTGGACCTTCCCGGTGATCTGGCCCAGGTAACCGTCGCCCAGCACAATCACAGGATTGCGGTAGCGGAAAGCTAGACGGAACGCCAGCATGGTCAAGTCGAGCATCTCCTGGGGCGTCGAAGGCGCCAGCACGATGGAATGGGTATTGCCGTGCCCCAGCCCACGACAAGCCAGCTTGATGTCGGCCTGCTCGGGTCCGATATTGCCCAGCCCGGGCCCGCCCCGCATGATGTTGACGAAGACGCCCGGCAGCTCTGCGCCGATCATGTAGGAGATCCCCTCCAGCATGAGGCTGAACCCGGGCGAGGAGGTGAATGTCATGGTGGGCAGCCCTGCGCCGGCCGTCCCGTACATCAAATTGACGGTGGCCACTTCGCTGACGGCCTGAAAATAAACCCCGCCCAGCAGCGGCTGCAGCCTGGCCATCAACTCGGCGCCTTCGGTCGAGGGCGTGATGGGATAGCCGTAAAAGTGCCGGCATCCCGCCAGAATGGCCCCGATTGCCGAGGCGTAGGTTCCCTTGATGACCAATGGCTGGGAAGCAGGCAAGGAAAGCAGCCGATCCGGAATGGAATCTGGGCGGGGAAGCTGGTAGGGGCGCGGCCCGAACAAGCGCGCCGGATCCTGCAGTTCGTAATCGGCCTTGGGCAGCTGCGGAAACTCTTTCGCCTCGAACATGTGCAGGCCGTAGGGCTCCGGGCAGGCGCTGGCACAAACCCCGCAGCCGGTGCAGGCTTGCAGGTCAACCTCGACCGGGACCAGCCCCGTGTCAGGATTGATCTCATCGCCGTAGTGGATGCAGTCCTTGGGGCAGGACTCGATACAGCGCCCGCAGCCCTTGCAATACTGCGGCAGCAAAAATGGCTTGGGCCGCGCCTTCAGCTTGGAGAC
>JANQFM010000400.1 GCA_028277865.1 Acidobacteriota bacterium | reverse complement strand
AGGTAAAAGGTTTATCGGTCATGGATTGATTCTCGAAGTGAAGCAGCGCAGGCTGCGTGATCCGATGAGGCCTACATTTCAAGTGCACTCAGAACAAGGACCGCCAGCCATTTCTTTTCTGCCCCTTGCGTCTTTGCGTGAATTCCGGTCTGGCTAGTGAGGGATGTGAAAACGGGTCAGCTTGCGGGCCCACTCCTCGCGGCGGAGTTCGTTGCTTCCTTCGAAGTCGCTGAGCCAATTGCGAAAGCCGCTGGGATTGACCTCCAAGACTTGGCAAACCCAGTTGAGGCTGCCCGGCTCGTCCGCTTCCTCCTGGAACCACTCCATCGCATCGTTGCGCCACTCCTCGCACTCTCCCTTGCGGCGCTCGGGCGGGGTCACGACGTCTCTCAAAGCCTGCAGCAGGATCCCCAGGGCCAGCTTGGTGACCGGAGGTTCGGGCCGCTTGAGCTTGGATACGGGAAATTCCGGGGACACCGAAACAGCTCTAGTGCTCATAGGCTCGCAACTTTCCAACCAACGCGAAAAACTCTCAATCGGGCGACCAGCGCGCCGCCACACACGTCCAAGCTTGGCGTACTTTTTATACGATTTTATCGAGAAAGTCAAATAAGAAATTGCAGGAAAAACCGCAATTACTATTATCCACCAAAAATCAACACAGTCAATTTGTTGAACTGAAAAGACTTTCAGGTAGGCTGTTCGACTTCAGGATCCCAAAGAAAGCTCGGAAAATATGACAATAGATAATATTATCAAGATTTTCTGCCTTGCCCTGCCATGGGGAGGCTTTGGGGAAACTGTTCTCCAGGTGACGATCTCAGCAATCGACCGCCTCTTTCAGTGGTCCTGAGCAGGCGGTGGCCGGCGCTCAGGGTTGGGGGGCGGCGCGGTTGAATGCGAGAGCAGCTTCTTCATGTCGTAGACCATCTCTTCTCGGCTGTAGGCCGAGAACTCCAGGATGCCGGTGTCCATGCGGATGGCGTCTTCGGGGCAGGCTTCGACGCAGTAGCCGCAGAAGACGCACAGGCCCAGGTCGATGTCGAATCGGGTGGGGTATTTTTCGATGTGGGGGTCGGGGTGCTCCCCGGCGGTGATGTAGATGCAGTGCGCCGGGCAGACGGTTTCGCACATCATGCAGGCCACGCAGCGGGGCGAGTTGTCCTCGCGTTTGGTGAGGCGGTGCAGGGTGCGCAGGCGGGGTGCAAGGGGGCGCCGCTCCTCGGGATACTGGAAGGTCTCGGCGCCCCGACGGTCTTTCATCAGCCCAACGGCACGCCCGATGTGGACCCACATGTTGCGGAAAAAATGCCCGCCGGTGATCTTCAATCCCTTGATCACCTCGGGAATGTAGGTCCGCTCCCAGAATGTCAGCTCTTTGGCTTCGATCTTCTTGATGGACATGGTTCAGTTCTCAGATCGCAGTTTGGAGAGCCACAGAGGCACAGAGTCCACAGAGTCCACAGATTCGATACCATACCTCATCTGACTCTTCCCCCTCCTCTGCGTCTTTGCGCCTCTGCGTGAAACCCTCCTATCCGATCAGCAGCAGCAGCAGCGCCGTTACCACGATGTTGAGGATCGACAGGGGCAGCATGATGGTCCAGCCCAGCCTCATCAGCTGATCCCATCGAAAGCGCGGCAGGGTCCAGCGGATGAGCATGAACAAAAAGCAGAACATGCACACCTTGGTCACGAAAGCGCCCACCTGCAGGACCATCACGGTCACCGTGCCCAATTCCCAATGGCTTCCCCAGGGGAAGTGGAATCCGTCCGCCATCAGGTAGGGAACCTGCCAGCCGCCGAAAAAGAGGGTGGTGGTCAAGGCCGCGGCCAGGATGGTCTCCACAAAATCCGTCAAAAAGAAAAGGGCGAACTTCATGCCGCTGTACTCGACGAAGTAGCCCACGATCTCGGATTCCCCTTCCGGCACGTCGAAGGGAACCCGCTTGGTCTCGGCCAGGGCGGCGGTGGTGAAGAGGATGAAGCCCAGCGGAGAAAAGAGCACGCCCCATTTGGGCAGCCAGCCCCACAGCAGCTCTCCCTGCACAGTGCAGATCTGCTGCAGTTCCACGCTTCCGTAAACCAGCAGCACGCCGATCAGGGTGGCGCCCATGGTGATTTCGTAGGAGATCATCTGGCTGGCGGCACGCAAGCCCCCTAAGGTGGCGTAGTTGTTGTGTGACGCCCATCCCCCCAGCACCACCCCGAAGATGCCCAGCCCCATGAAGGCGAAGACCATCAGCAGGCCCGAGCTGATGTTGAGGATCTGCAGCGAGACCTGGGTGTCGCCGAACTGGTAGACGCCTCCGAAGGGAACGGCGGCGAAAGCCACCATGGCGAAAAAGAATCCGATGGCGGGCGCCAAGGTGTGCAGGAACTTGTTGGCCTGGGGGGGAATGAAGTCCTGCTTGGTGATCATCTTGACGCCGTCGGCGATGATGTGAAACAGGCCCAGCAGGCGAAAGCCGAAGATGTCGGCACGGTTGGCGCCGATGCGGTCCTGCATGACGGCGCTTTGCTTGCGTTCCACCCAGGTCAAAAACGAGGCGATCCCCATGACCACGCTGAACAGGAAGATCACCTTGCCGATCTGAATGCCCAAATCAACCGCGCTGTATTCCATCGGCTGCCTCATTGTTGTTTCGCGCAAAGACGCAAAGCCCGCAAGGACTTGGGATCAGGCTTGGCGGTCTTGGCCTCTTGGCGCGAAACCTTCGTGCGGCGGCGCCGGGCCGGCGCCGGGCAGGAACTCTCCGTAATCGTCCAACTCGTGGTACTGCTTGCCGAACCACTCCATGAAAAGGTCTTCGGCGCATTGGTAGGCCAGGCCTTGCTCCAATCCCCGCGCCAGGTCGAGCAGGATATCGAGGCTGGGCCGCGACTCGCCCAGCGGCAAGAACGCCTGGTGAAACTGCTGCACGCGTCCTTCGAAGTTGGTGAAGGTGCCGTCCGTCTCGGCATATGTGGCCGAGGGAAGCACGAGTCGGGCCATCTCCATGGTCTGGTTCTGGTTGCTGCCCTGATAGATCAGGTTCTCCGCCTTTTCAAGCAGGGAACGAGCCTGCGGGTCAGCCGCCAAGTCGTGCTCAAAGACGTAAAGCAGCCGGATCTCGCCCGCGGCGGCTTTCTCCAGGATTGCCTTCACATGGCCGTCCAATTCCAATGCCTCAGCACCCCGACGGTTGGGGTTCTTGTCGGCCCGGATCAGATAATCGTCCGAGAATCCCTCTTTTTCCCAAGGGTTGCTGAAGCCGATGCTCTCCACGCCCAACCCTTCCCGGAAAAGCTTACGGATCAAATAGAGCTCTTCGTTGCTCTGCCGAGGCGAGGCAATGACTCCCAGCGCCTCGGGCCCATGCTCGTCCAGGACCGATTTGACAAGGCTTGAACCTTCTTGAAGCGCCTCTTCCCAGTCGGTCGGCTCCAGCCCTTGTGCGCCGTCCCGCAGGGGAAACTCGATGCGGTTGCGGTCGATGAATTCATAGCCGAAGCGCCCCTCATCGCACATCCACCACTGGTTGATGTGGGGGTTGAAGCGCGGCTTGAGCCGTTGCACCCGCTTGCCGCCCGCCTTGTAGGAGCGCTGCTGGTTGTAGTGGATGCGGATGTTGCAGCCCCGCGAGCAGCCTGGGCAGACCGACTCCTTGGT
>JANQFM010000363.1 GCA_028277865.1 Acidobacteriota bacterium | reverse complement strand
CTTGCCGGGCATTTCCGGACCCTTCTTGCCGGCGCTGCAGCCGATTCGAAATCGCTCTGCTCCGAACTGCCCTTGTTGACTGAAGAAGAGAATCAGCAGCTGGCCGAGTGGGCCGGCGATTCGGCGGCTTTGCCGGCGCGGTCGACGGTGACCGAGCTGTTCGAGGCCCAATCGCTGCAGACGCCCGATGCCGTTGCCCTGTCTTCCGCTGACGGCTTTGTCAGCTATGGCGAACTCAACGCCTGTGCCAACCAACTGGCCCGCTTGCTGCGCCGCAAAGGCGTGGGGCCGGAATCGAGGGTGGGCATTGTCATGGAGCGCTCTTTGCCGCTGCCAGCGGCCATGCTGGGGGTGCTCAAGGCCGCAGGCGTCTACCTTCCCTTGGACCCCGAGTATCCGCAAGAACGGTTCGAGTTCATGCTCCGGGACAGTTCGATCTCGGCGCTGATCGTCGGCCAGGGATCGAATCCCGCCCTGGGGCTTCAGGGCATTCCGGCTGTTTGCCTGGAGCAGGACCAGCCAGAGTTGGACGGGCAAAGCCGCACAGATCCGGGCTATCCGTGCGGGCCTCAGAATCTGGCCTACGTCATGTATACATCCGGTTCCACGGGCAACCCCAAGGGCGTGGCGGTGTGCCACCTCAGCATCGTGCGGCTGGTGCGCAACACCGACTACGCGCAGATGACTCCCTTGGACCGGGTGGCGCACGTCTCCAACATTTCCTTCGACGCCGCCACCTTCGAGATTTGGGGCGCCCTGCTCAACGGCGCAGTGCTGGAGGTTCTGGGCAAGGAAACGGCCCTCTCCCCCAATCTGCTCGGCGAAAGCCTGTCCAGGCGGCAGGTCAGCACCCTCTTCCTGACCACCGCCCTCTTCAATCAGATCGCCCGTGAGGCGCCCCGGGCGTTCAGCGGGCTTCGCCATTTGCTCTTCGGGGGTGAAGCGGTCGACCCCAATTGGGTGGCTAAAGTGTTGCAGGAAGGTGCCCCTGAACGGTTGCTGCACGTCTACGGCCCCACCGAAAACACGACTTTCAGCACCTGGCATCGGGTCAAGACAGTCGCTCCCCAGGCTCTCACGGTCCCGATTGGCCGCTCCATCGCCAACAGCAGCGCCTTTCTGCTCGACCGTCATGGCCAGATGGTGCCCCAGGGAGTCTCCGGCCAGGTGTGCCTGGCGGGGGCCGGCCTGTCCCGAGGCTACTGGCAGCGGCCCGCTGCCACCGCCGAGGCCTTTGTTCCCAATCCCTTCGGCCGGCGGCCCGGATCGCGCCTTTACCGGACGGGAGACCTGGCACGCTGGTTGGCCGGGGGGAAGCTGCACTTTCTGGGCCGCATGGACGACCAGGTCAAGGTGCGCGGCTTCCGCGTTGAGCCGGGGGAGATCGAGGCATTGCTGCACACGCATCCGGCAATCCGGCAAGCCGCGGTAGTGGCCTTGCCGGATCCCTCGGGGAGCAAACGGCTGGTTGCCTATGTCGTCGAAGCAGAGAGAGAGGGGAGAAACCGCAGAGAACACAGAGGCAGAGCGCAGAAAGACGCAGAGAAGCTTTCTCAGCGCTCTCCGCGTCTTCTCTCTGCGCCCTCTGCGGTTTCTCCCCTTCTCCCCGATTTCATCTCCCAGCATCTCCCCGCCTATATGGTGCCTTCATTTTTTGTCTTCCTGGAAGGCTTGCCGCTGACGCCCAACGGCAAGCTGGACCGGCGGGCATTGCCTGTGCCGGAAGCGGCCGCCGGGCGGGACGAGGGATACGTGGTGCCTCGCGACCACATCGAGGCCCGCCTGGCAGGGATCTGGTTAGACGTGCTTGGGGTCGAGCGCGTGGGAGTGCACGACAATTTCTTTGAATTGGGCGGGCACTCCTTGCTGGCCACCCGGGTGGTGTCGAAAATCCGCAAAGCCTTTGGGCTGGACCTGCCCTTGCGTGCCCTTTTCGAGGCCTCCAGCTTGGCGGCCCTGGCGGCACGGATTGAACGGTCATTTCCCAAGGCGCCGCCTCCGCCCATGTGGCCGGTTTCCCGCAGCGGCGACATGCCCCTTTCCTTTGCCCAGCAGAGACTGTGGCTATTGGACCGCCTGACCCCCCAGAACCCTTTTTACAACGTGCCGGCGGCCTGGCGGCTGATGGGGCCGTTGAATGTTCCTGTGCTGCGGGCCTGCCTGAGCGGGATTGTGCGGCGCCATGAGGCGCTGCGCACTCGCTTTCCAGCTCGGGCTGGGCTGCCCGTGCAGGTGATTTCTCCGCCGCAAGAACTGACTCTGCCCGAAGTCGATGTCAGCGGGCTGGACTCTCGAGGCAAGGAGGCCGAACTGGGCCGCTTGATGGCCGAGCAGGCCTGGACACCTTTCGAACTGGCCGAAGGCCCCCTAATGCGGGCAATGCTGATTCGGACAGGCGCAGACCGGAGTCCGGAGTCCGGAGTCCGGCAGGCGGAAAACGGCGTTCCGGCCTCCGTTCTCCTGATCACAATGCACCACGTTGTTTCCGACGGCTGGTCGATGGGCGTTTTCCTGAAGGAGCTGGCGGCACTTTACAAAGCCTTTTCGCAAGGGCGTCCCTCGCCGTTGCCCGAGCTGCCCGTCCAGTACGCCGACTTTGCCGTCTGGCAAAGGCAGTGGCTTCAAGACGAGGTTCTGGCGAAGCAGCTCGGCTACTGGAAGCGGCAGCTGGAAGATGCTGCGACCCTGAAGCTTGCCGCCGACCGCCGCCGGCCCTCCGTGCGGGCCTACCGGGGCGGACAGTTGGCGTTCCATCTCAGCCCGCGGCTTGCCGATGCTCTGGACGCCCTGAGCCAGCAGCGGGGCGTCACGCTGTACGTGATGCTGCTGGCGGCCTTCCAGGCGCTGCTTTTCCGTCACACGGGCCAGGACGACGTGGTGGTCGGCACGCCCATCGCCAACCGCAACCAGCTGGAGATCGAGGGGCTGATCGGGTTCTTTGTCAACGCCCTGGCCATGCGCGGCCGCCCCCGGGGCGGGCTGGCCTTCGCCCAATTCGCGGGCCAGGTCAACGAAACGGCCCTGCAGGCATACGCCCACCAAGACCTTCCTTTCGAAAAGCTGGTCGAGCACCTGGGGCAGGGGCGGGATCTGAGCCGCAACCCTGTTTTCCAAGTCATGTTCGCCTTTCAGAACATCCCCCTGGAAAACCTTCGGCTGGCGGGCCTCGAGTCGGAACCGCTGTCCATCGAGGGTCGAATTGCCCGCTTCGACATGTCGCTCTTCCTGGCCCAAACCCCGCAGGGACTGCAGAGTTCCGTCCTCTACGACCGGGATTTGTTCGACCGATCCAGCATACTTCGCCTGCTGCGCCACTACGGGACGCTGCTGGAGGGCATCGTGGCGGCGCCGCAGCAGCGTCTGGAAGAGATCCCCTTTGTGGGGGAAGCCCTGTTCCACCAGTTGCTGCGGGAGTGGAACGATCGTCCGGGCCTGCACGACCGCTGGGAAAAGGAGAGCCTGCACGGCCTGTTCGAAGCCCGCGCGGCGCAGGTTCCGGACGGGGTGGCTGCGGTCTTCGAGGAGCAGTGGCTGAGCTATGGCGCCCTGGACCGCCTGGGCAACGGCTTGGCGGCACTGCTGCGGTCGCGGGGCGTGGGTGCGGACAGGGCGGTCGGCCTACTACTGGACCGTTCCTTGGAGATGCTGCCGGCCATGCTGGGCGTGCTCAAGGCGGGCGGCGCCTACCTGCCTCTTGACCCGGCCCTGCCGGACGAGCGCCTCAAGCTGCTGCTTGACGAGGCCCGTCCGGCGTTGTTGCTGGGTGTGGGCGGGTTGCCGTATTCGGGTCCGGATGTGGCGACGCTTTCGCTCGAGCAGCACTGGCCCATGCTGTGCGCCAGCGGCCCGCTGCCGCCTGTGGACCCGCGCAGCCTGGCCTACGTGCTGTTCACTTCGGGCTCGACGGGGCGGCCCAAGGGGGTGGCCGTCGAGCACCGCCAGATCGTCCGCTACGCGC
>JANQFM010000318.1 GCA_028277865.1 Acidobacteriota bacterium | reverse complement strand
CGCCCCCACCCTCACTTCCATGACAGGCGGGCGGGGCAGTTTTCACATGGAGCAGTCCCACTACGATATCGTCCCCCACAACATCGCCGAAAAAGTCATCGAGGAACAAAAAAAAGAGAAAGAGGCAGGATGACCGGTGTCCAAGGTCCAAGGTCCAAAGTCGATCAGAAGGCTTCAGATTCAGAGAGATACTTCATTCAGCAGACTTTGGACCTTGGGCCTTGGACTTTGGACCAGCTCCTTAGCCAACTGACAACTGAAGATCCATGTTTCCCAAACTCTTCGAAATCGGCTCCTTTCCCATCCACACCTATGGCCTGCTTTTGGCAGTGGCTCTGCTGGTTTCGATCGAGGCCATGGCACGGCTGGCAAAGCGTGAAGGGCTGGACCGCAATCAGGTTTGGGATCTCGGATTCATCATTATTCTGTCCGCCTTGGTCGGAGCCAAGCTGATGCTGGTGGTTGTCGATTACGACTACTACCTTGCCCAACCGTCCCGCCTCATCTCTTTGGAGTTCCTGCAAGCGGGAGGCGTCTACTACGGGGGCCTGCTGGGCGCCGTTGGCGGAGCCTTCCTTTACCTGCGGCGTCATCCGGAGCTGAAGTTCTGGACGGTGGCTGACTTGGCAGCCCCCTGCATCGCCCTGGGGCAGTCGATCGGGCGCCTGGGCTGCCTGGCCGCCGGCTGCGACTACGGCAAGCCCACCGACCTGCCCTGGGCGGTGACTTTCAGCAGCGAGTACGCCAACCGGCATGTGGGTGTCCCCCTGGGAGTCCCTCTGCACCCCTCTCAGGCCTACGAGTCGCTGGCCGCCTTCGCCATTTTCCTGATCTTGCTGCGCTCGTTCCGGCGCCCTCACTTTCAAGGCCAGGTCTTCCTGCTTTACCTGATCCTCTATGGAGCGGTGCGCTTCTCGCTTGAGTTCGCTCGCGGGGATGCGGTGCGGGGGCTCTACTTTGACGGCCTGGTCTCGACTTCCCAGATCGTCAGCTTGATCCTGGTTCCGCTGGCTGCCTTCTGGTGGTGGAGGAGGCGGGCGGCGAGCCGGATTTGATCCGCATTTCGGCATGCCCCAGACAACCAAGCTGCTGGTTTCACCCTCTCAAGCCGGGACACGGCTGGACATTTTCGTGGCTGCGGCATTTCCTGAAGCCAGCCGCAGCGCTGTTCGCCGCTGGATTGATTCCGGTGCGGTGACCGTGGATGGGAAAGTGCGCAAAGCCGGACATGCACTGCGCCCACAGGAATCGATTTCCGTCACGCCTCCGCCGCCCCGGCCGGTCGAACTGGAGCCCGAAGCCATTCCGCTCAACGTTGTTTTCGAGGACCACTCGCTGGTGGTGATCGATAAGCCCGCCGGGCTGGTGGTCCACCCGGGAGCGGGCAACCGTCAGGGAACCCTGGCAAACGCCCTGCTTCACCATCTTCAAAAGGTCAGCCGCAGCCAAAGCATCCGCCCCGGAATCGTTCACCGGCTCGATAAGGGAACTTCAGGGCTGCTGGTGGTGGCCAAGAACGAAAGCGTACACCAAGGATTGGCCACCCAGTTCAAGCAACGACAGGTCGAAAAGCGCTACCTGGCGCTGGTCCTGGGTCGTCCGGAGCACGGCCAGGGCCGAATCGAGGTTCCGCTGGGACGCCACCCCAGGCAGCGCACCCGCATGTCCACCCAAAGCCGTTCTCCGCGCCAAGCCCTCACCGAATACCGGATTTTGCGCCGCTTCCTGGAGTTCACTCTGGTCGAAGTCAGGCTTCACACCGGGCGCACTCACCAGATTCGGGTCCATTTCGAGCACTTGGGCCATCCGGTGGCCGGCGACCCAACCTACACAGCCCGTCGCCGCTTTCCTTTATCGCCGAGCACACAAAAAGCTTTGAAGGGCCTCAACCGGCCATTCCTGCATGCAGCAGGGCTGGCCTTCGACCACCCGGTGACGTCAAAGAGGCTCCGATTCGAATCGCCTTTGCCCCGTGAACTTGCTGAGTTTCTCTCCAGTCTGGAATAATCATGGCGATGAAAGCACGTTGCTGGGGGATTGTGCTGGTTTCAGCAGGCATTCTCGTGTCGAAGGTCTGGGGCTTGCCGGCTCAAAGGCCTGTGGATGGGACCGACCAACAGCCCATCCGGGTCGAGGTGGATGCGGTCAACCTGTTGGTGACCGTCAACCACAAAAAGACCGGCGGATTCATCGACGGCCTGAGCATCAACGACTTTGTCGTCGAAGAAAACGGCGTCCCGCAGCAGATCACCAATTTCACGGCCCACACCAACCTTCCGTTGATCATCGCCTTGGCGGTGGACACCAGCTCCAGCGTAAAAATCAAGCTGAAATTCGAAAAGGAAGTAGCGGCTGATTTCATCTACTCGGTAATGCGCCCTGTCGACCAGGCCCTCTTGGTCGAATTCGACAGCGGAGTGACGCTGCTGCACGACTATACCAACGACGCCAACAGCATCGTGCGCGAAATTGAAAAACTGAGTGCCGGGGGCGGCACTTCCATGTACGACGCCGTCTACCTGATCGCCGAGCAAAAAATGCTGGGCTTGGAAGGCCGCAAGACCATCGTCATCCTGTCGGACGGCGCAGACCTGACCAGCAGCCAGTCCTTCGAAAGCGCCTTGCGGCTGTGCTACCACGCCGAAGCCACCATATTTGCCATCAGCACCACCCGCCTGGGCGCAGACATCGACCACGAAGGAGACAACACCCTGGTGCAAATGACTGAAAGCACCGGCGGCAAGGTCTACTTCCCCGTGTCCACCAGCGAGATGTCCGAGGCATTTCAGGAAATCAACGAAACACTGCGCAACCAGTACAGCATCACTTACACGCCCCTCAACAAGGAACGGGACGGAACCTTTCGCAGGCTGAAGGTCAAGGTGCGTGGCCAAGACAACATAATCATCCGCCATCGCAAAGGGTACTACGCCGAAGTCATTGAATGATCAGAACAACATCGACCTTCCCGTCTCGGATGTTGACGGTTGTCAGTCGCCAGATCCAGACTCCACAGAATAGCCGATCCCAACGAGGCAGTTTCCTCAGCCGAGCCTTTGCCCTGCTTGAAAACGGAAAAAATTCAGTTTTCGCCCCAGAAATTTTCGTAGATTGGCCCGCCTGCTGCGTTCTTATGTAAGAGGGCGTTTTCACCTCGAACGTTTTTTCAGCGGGCGGACACAAACAAATCGGTGCGTCTCGGCCCGCCGGGAGCG
>JANQFM010000228.1 GCA_028277865.1 Acidobacteriota bacterium | reverse complement strand
AAGCTGTAGCCCACCCAGAATCCTTGCGCGGCGTTGCGCAGATCCGACTGGCTGAGCGCCCAGTCCCACTGCTGCTGAAGACTTCCTTGGGGAGCCCTTACCAGCGATTGAGCCCACGTTGACGACATGCAGGCCAGAATCAGAAAGCATTTGAAAAGCATCGATTTCATCACAAGACTCCGAGCTGATGTGGCACAGGCATCTTTGCCTGTGCCTTGTGTTTTTCGGATTCCGGCTCTTTGCGGAGCCTTTTCACAGGCAGGGATGCCTGTGTCGCTCTGGGGCAGAACTTCCGTCTCACTTTCGCAGAATCTCGACCAAGGCCTGCTTGGCGGCAGGGCTGCCGATTTCGCCCAACGCGCGGACGGCCGAGCGGCGCACGTCGGCATGGGAGTCGTTGAGGGCCGCCTGCTTGAGGCTCTCCACCCCCAAGTCGCTTTCGAACTCGCCCAGCGAGCGGGCCGCCTGTCGACGCACCTGCGGATCGGAATCCTCCTGGAGGGCTTTGCTCAACAGGGGAATGGCCTCTTCGGCCTCCAACTCTTCCAGGGCCCGCAAGGCGTAACGCCGTATGGAGGCGTCCGGGCTGGAGGAAGCCATCCTGGACAGCGCCTGCAGAGCCTGGGGCGATTCGAGTTCGCCCATGGCCAGCACGGCCGTTCGGCGTGTGTCTTCGTCGGGCGCCTCCAGGGCAGCCTGCTCAAGCAATGCCAGCGACTCCTCCCCTCCGATTTCCGCGATTTGGCGCAGGGCGCGCCGCCGCAGCCCCTTGTCCTGAGCCGACGAGTAGATTTGCTTAAGAGCCTCCAAGGCCTGCGATCCGCCGATATCCTCAATGGCGCTCAAGGCTCTCCGAGCGAGTGATTCGCTGCCGGGCGCCTGGGCGATTTCGACCAGCAGGGGAATCCAGGAGGGGTCTTCAGAATCTCCAATGGCATGGATGGCCCAGCGCCGCAGCTCTTCAGGCTCGTCGGAACGGGCCAGATCCCTCATGAAGGACTTCATCTCCTCGTCCCACCCATGGTCGCCCAACGACCGGACAGCCCGCGAGCGGACGGCCACCGATGGATCCTCACGGGCAATCTTCATCAAGAGTGTGCGGGTCCGAGGGCTTTCCAGGTCTTCCATCACACGGACGATCCAAATCCGTAGCTTTTCGCCTTTCTCAGGATCGTAGAGCGACACGATGGTCTCGACCGATTCCTCATCGCCGATGTCTGCCAATGCCCTGAGCGCCAGCACAGTCAATTCCTCTTCCTGGCTTTCGCGCATGCTGCGCACCTTGTCGGCATACTCGGGCTGGCCTTGGCGGACCAGTTCCTGGCCGATTTCGATCATCTGGGCGTGGGCGTCATTGACAAACTTGCTGCGGGGGTGCTTTCCGACAAATTCCTCAAAGCAACGAAGTGCTTCTTCGGATCCAGGCTGCTGGCGACCCTGCACGTAGCAAAGCCAGAAGCGGCTGTCGTCCAGCCATCCGCTCTTGGGAAAGCGGCTGATCACCTCGCGCAGGGTCTGGGCGCCTTCCTGGTAGTTTTCTTCCAAGACCTGGTTGTAGCCTCTCTGGAAAAGTTCAGCGGCCTCTTTTTGGGCTTCGGCGAGGAGTGCCGCACCGCCGACGGCCCAGCACATCAGCAAGCCGTACAATCCCACTGCCGTTTTCCAATTTCGGACTCTATTCGCCAGCATTTCTCATCTCCTTCTTTAAAAACCCTGTGCCTGTTGGCATCTTTTCTGCTTTTCAAATCTCTCTTCGACTTTGCAGAGCTGTCTTCGGGGAAGGCTTTTTGCTCTTTTCCAGCTGGATCCTCAGCAGCAGCCCCCGCCGCTGGACCCCGTCTGCGATCACCTCCACGCCCTCCAAGTCTTGCTCGGCTTCCAGGTTGGCGATCTGGAGCAGGATCATTTCCAGCTCCGAGACCAGCTCCAGCAGCCTTTCGTCCTTGGAACGGGCCAACTCCTGCTTGAGCCCGGGCGCCTCTTCGACGAGTTGACGGGAAACCAGCTTCTGAGGTCGGAGGTCGAGCGCCTCAGCGCCGTTGTCGCTGGGATCGATGTTGACAATCCCCAGCAGCAATGCCTTGGAACGTTCCATGTAGCGGCTCACCCGCTGCTCGACCTGCAGCTTCTGATCGCCTACTGCGGGAACGGGCTGCACTTCGACCTGGCGCAGATCCGCCGGGGTCCAGGAAAGGCGTCCGATGAAAATGCCCACAGCCAGCAGTGACACGACGGCAGCCGCCCTCCAAGCCCATTGAGGGAGGGTTCCTGCAGGGGGGGCGGCCGCCGGGGAAGTCCGGCGCCGCAAGCGGAAGATCCGGGCTCCCCATCTCGATTCCGAATCAGCGGTACGAAGCCGGACTTGGCGGGAGAAGTCGGTCCAAAAGGCAGCGTCCGGCTGCGGGAGTTCCCTTTGCTTCATGAGGTCCAGGGTGGCGCGATAAGACCTGAACTGGGCCTGGCAATCCGGACAGCTTTCCAGATGGCGTTCAAACTCGTCTTGACGATCCGGCGGCAGATCGTCGTAGAGGGCTTCCACAAACTGATCTTGTACCTTTTGGCAATCTTTCATGATGTAGCCTCCAGTCCCAGCTCGGGACGGTAGACGGCCAACTCCTGCTGCAGCCGCCGAATAGCCCTGAAAAGCGTCGTCTTGACCGTTCCCTCGGAAATGCTCAGCAGCGCAGCGATCTCACGCAGCTTGAGGTCTTGGTAGTGACGCAGCACAAAAACGGTGCGCTGCCGGGGTGACAGGCAGTTGAGTGCCTGGTCGATGTGGCGTTGAATGGTGCCGGCTTCGGCGCTTTTTTCCGGATTGCGATCAGGATTTGGATCGGGCAAAGGCGGTAGCGGATTGTCTTCATCATCCCAACTGCGCTGCCGTTTCATGGCGGCCTCCGAACGCTTGCGCTGACGGTCGATGTTGGTGTTGACGGTGATGCGGTAAAGCCAGGTGCCCAATCCGGCCTCCCCCCGGAAGCGTGTCAGGCTCTTGTAGGCCTTGAAAAAGACTTCCTGGGCAAGATCTTCTGCGTCGTGATGATTCCCGGTCAGGTCCAGAGCCAGAAAGTAGATCTTGCGCTGGTGCAGCTGGACGACCCGGTCGAAGTCGGGTGACTGGCTTTCCACCTTCCCCCCTGAAATTGCCAATGCGCTTTCCATTATCATGCCAAACACTGGAGTTAGTCGAAGCAAGGGCGAGGAAAGTTGACAGGGGAGAGTCGGGAAGCCACAGAGTCACAGAGTCCACAGAGACAAATAAAGCTCTGTGCCCTCAGTGTCTCTGTGGCCCAGCTCGCTCCGCTAGGCTTGGTCGACGATCACCCGGCGGCCTTGGATGCGGTATTTCCCTTGGCAGACGATGCGCAAGGCCTGAGGATAGATCTCGTGTTCGTGGACCAGGATGCGTTCTGAGAGCGACTCCTCGGTGTCGCCCTCCAGGATGGGGACGGGGTGCTGCAGGATGATGGGGCCGTGGTCGAGCTCTTCGTCGACAAAGTGGACCGTGCAGCCGGAGACTCGGGCGCCCCATTCCAGGGCTTGGCGCTGAGCGCGCAGCCCGGTGAAGGCAGGCAGCAGGGAGGGGTGGATGTTGAGGATGCGCTCGGGAAAGGCGCGCACCAGCACGGGGCTGAGGATGCGCATGTATCCGGCCAGGCAAATGACTTCGGCCCCGGCCTCTTGCAGGGCTTCGGCCACCAGTTGGTCGTAGGGCTCCCGGCCGCGGCCTTCCGGCGGGATGCAGGCGGTGGGATATCCTCTTTGACGGGCTTTTTCCAGGCCTTGGGCATCCGGGCGGTTGGAAAAGACCAGCACGATGCGGGCCGGGATTTTTCCTTCCTGGATGGCGTCCGAGAGGGCGACGAAGTTGGAGCCCCTCCCGCTCAGCAGAATGGCGACTTTCTTGAGGTGTTGGCTCATCTGTAGCGCACCTTTCCTGCTCCATCTGTGACCTCGCCGACGCGGAAGTGGGACGCGCCTTGGGATTGAAGCTGCCGCTCGACTCGCTCAACGCTGTCCTGGGCCACCACCAGCACCATTCCGACGCCCATGTTGAAGGTTCGATACATCTCGTCCGCGTCGATTCTGCCCCTCTCCTGCAGAAAGTGGAAAATCGGGTGGGGCTGCCATGCGCTGCGGTCCACCAATGCGTCCAAACA
>JANQFM010000184.1 GCA_028277865.1 Acidobacteriota bacterium | reverse complement strand
ACCGAAGTGGACCGAGTTGTCGAAGACCACACGGTCTTGCGTGTGAAACGAAGGCGAGGAGGAGACTTTGTGGTGCTGAGCGCAGAAGACTGGAGCGCTATTGAAGAGACTCTTTACCTCAACAAAGTGCCTGGCCTGGCCGAAAGCATTCATCAGGCAGCTGCCGAACCACTGAATGAGGGGGTCCGCGTCGAGGATCTGGAGTGGTGAAATGGGCAGTCATCCTCAGCAGGCAGGCTGCTAAGGACGCCCGCAAGCTTGCTCGCCAAAACCTCCGGCCGCAGGCGGAGAATCTTCTCAAGCTGCTTCAAGAAGATCCGTTCCGAAACCCGCCTCGTTTTGAAAAGCTAATCGGGAATCTATCAGGCTTTTATTCGCGCCGGATCAATATCCATCATCGCCTTGTTTACCGTGTGGATCGGGAAAAGTCGGTTGTCCACGTACTGAGGATGTGGTCACACTACGAATGAGAATCTCGAAGCGCTGCGCCAGACGTGCCCATTCAAGCGCACCGTGCCTTCGCGGCGCTGGCTTCCAGCGAGTGATCGATATCGAGACCTTTTGCCATCCAAGCATACAGCGGCTCTTTTCTTCTTTGAGGCCAGATTCCTCGGTCTTCCAAAAATGCCTAGTCATGTTGTGTATAATACGCCGGAAGACTCGACCGGCCCGGATTCTGGTTGTCCATGAATGCTCGCAAATCGGAGGGGCATCGCCTCTCTCCCCAGCAGCTCCGTCTCTGGCGCCTGCAGCAGCAGGGCGGTCCCTACCTGTCACTGTGTGCCCTGCAAATCGAGGGGAAGATCGCGCTGGGTGAACTGCGGGAATCCCTTCAGAAACTGGCTTCGCGCCACCAGATTCTGCGCACATCATTCGAGGCAAAGAGACCGCCCGAATCAGATCCCCTACAGGTCGTCGCCTCGAGGCCGAATCCCGATATCCAGCAATCCGACTGGACGGGCTTGACTCAACCCATGCAGCAAGAGCGCCTGGACGGCCTGCTGCTTCGACTGCGTCTGCAGCCATTCCATCTGGAAAGCGGCCCTCTGCTGGAGGCTCGCCTGATTGCGCTGGCTGACGATCGGCACATCCTGCTGCTGCGACTGCCTTCATTGTGCTGCGATGCCTGGTCTTTGCGCCATCTCCTGGAGCAGATCTGCGGGGATTCTTCCGCCGAATCGGCGGCTGAAGCCTTACAGTACAGTCAGTTTGCCCAGTGGCAGCACGGATTGGCAGAAGACGAATTTGCAGCTCAGGCCGAGGAGTTTTGGAAGCGGCATCAGGCGTATCCTGCGGCTTCGCGGATTCCTTTTCGGCAAGGCACAAGTTCTGACAGCTTTGCCGTCGAAATTCTCGCCGCACGACTGAATCCGGCTTTGCAGGCGGCCTTGGCAAGAGCCGTACGGCAAGCTGGAGTCAGTCGGCAGGCCTTTTTGCTGGCGGTCTGGCAGACCCTGTTGTGGAGGCTTGGCGAGCAGTCCGAAGTGGTGGTCGGCACGGCCCTTGATGGACGGGAATTCGAGCTGCTACGCAGCGGATTGGGCCTTTACTCGCGTTGGCTGCCGGTTCGAAACCGCCTGACGGCCGATTTCGAAATCGAGAGCCTGGCCCGCAGGATCCACCAATTCCTTGCCGAAGCTGCGGAATGGCAGGGGTATTTCCGCCAGCCAGGAAATTCCCCCGGCAACGGCCAGGCTGTCGCCTACTTCGGGGCAGGCTTCGAGTACGAAAAACGATTTGGGCAGCTACGCCGACAGGGCTGCACCTTCCGCCTCATCCACCAGTTCAGCTGCAGCGAGCGCTTTGACATCAGGTTGGTCTGCATTCGCCAGGATGGGCAGTTGGGACTGGAGCTGCATTGCAATCCCCTGCTTGTCCGCCTTAGCGATGGGCTGCGCCTGCTGCGTTGAAGT
>JANQFM010000164.1 GCA_028277865.1 Acidobacteriota bacterium | reverse complement strand
TTCGCAGTCAGAGATTCTCGTCCGAGGTCCAAGGTCCAAGGTCCAAGGTCCAAGGTCTGCAAATTGTACAGTCTGCCTGACTCCTGACTCTGCAAACTGCGAACTGCGAACCGCGAACTGCGAACTGATCCCTCACGGCTGCAGGTCGGGGCTGTAGGTCAGGATGAACTCGATGAAGCGGGAGACTTCGGGCATGTCGCGACCTGTGAAGCGGATGCTGTGCGAGTCGGTTCGCTCCACGATGGAAAGGTAGGCCAGCACTTCAGAGGGTCGGTAGTGCTTGAAGCGCACCTCCAAGCGGTAAGGCGGCTGGGGGCGGTAAGGCTTGAAGTCATCGATGCGGGCCAGGGCGGCCTTGACCTTTTGGCCGATTAGCCGGTTGGCTGCCGAGGGGTGAAGGGTGCGGGCCGAATGGAATCCGTAGGCTGTCTTGAGGACGGCCCCTTCCACGTCCCCCAGCAGTCGGCGGGTCTCCTCCACCACCACATCGTCGCCTGTGACCAATATGACGGGAACGCCGAAATGGCCTGCGATGGCGGCATTGATGCCCGCTTCGGACATGGCGGTCCCGTTGAGCCTCACATCGGCCAGCCGGGCACTGGACATCGTATGAGCCCGGACCCCGCCCATATTGGCTGTCCCGCTGTGGTAACCCAATAAGATCGCACCGTCGAAGCTCTCATCTATCCCCTGCATCATCATCAACGGACGAGGCCAGGAGCGTACAATTTGAATGTCTTCCGGAAGCTTCTCCAAGAGCAGATTCTGACCATTGCCGTGCGAATCGCTGACCAGAATCTCGTCGGCGCCGGCACTGCGGGCCGCCTCGATGGCGGCGTTCACCTCTGCAGTCACGAATTCCCGAAAACGGCCGTATTCGAAGCCCGAGGGCCCCAGTTGCTCGCCGGTCACCACTCCGGCCACCCCTTCCATGTCGGCTGAAATGTAGATCTTCATCCTATCCTGCGCCCCCAGGAAAACCATCGAAAATACCGATGCCAGCAATGCTCCCCCAAACCGAATGCCACCTGCCTTGCAGCGCCTCGCCATTTGCCGAACCCTCCTTGAGCAGCCGGTCGATTCGGTCGGGCCATTATCCCGTCCGGCTGCGGTTTCGATGCGACTTGTTCACCAGCAAACATCAATCCAGCCCAGAGTGGCGTTACTATATCAGTCAAAAGCTGGCGAGGCGTAGCCCCAGACCGGAAGGCTGCAGGTTCGGAATCGGGAATCCTGGCTCCCGGAGTCTGCTTCCAGACTACAGTCTTCTCTGAAGCTTCGAATCGCCAAGGCCGAAACTTGACTCAAATGTAGAGAAAACGGCAATCCTAGCTAGCGGCTTAGAAAAGGCAGGATGCTCACAATCGCTCACAGGCGGATACTACGAATTCGAAATGCTTATTGCAAAAGAACCTTCTTTTCTTGCCTGCTTGATTTGCTGAAGCCACCGTGAGGTCAACCATGCCAAGAAGAGCGAAAGCCTCAGTCAATGATTTTGTGCGGGATCGAATTCGCCGCCTCCGCCGGAGCAAGAATCTTTCCACCCGCCAACTGGCCGCCTTGAGCGGCATCCCCGAAGGATCTTATTGTTGCCTGGAGGGCGGCCTGCGCCGGATCAACCTCTACAACCTGCAGAAAATCATGCAGGCGCTGGGGGGCACCGTCCACGACGTGTGGCCTCGGTCACAGGAGGCTTTCGAGGAAACTCCCCCACGGTCATCCGGGCAGGCGTCAGTCAATTTTTTACGATTTCGCGAGATTTGCTCTCTGACTGAGGCGCACAGCGCAGCGCTGTTGAACCGCAGCGGAGGCAGCCTCCAGCTGATATTCGAGAGCAATATGGCAGGGGCGGAGAAGGTCAAGCTGCTGGAGGCGCTGGCTCAAGAGCGCTCACCGGGCGAAGGCTGGCTGGTTTATGAAAAGTCGGCCCGGGGCAAGGCCATCTGCCTGGCACTTCACAACGCCGAAGTGGAGGGTCGTCTGGGGGTGCTGCTGGACTTGTACCTGGATTTGTGGCTGGCTGTCCAGACAGCAAAGGAGGCGCGAGGAGTCAGGAATCGGAGGGCATCAGGGGTCAGGAGGAGCCGGAGGCCGAAGGCTGGCGGAATCTGACGTTCGGCGCCCACTCCCTTCTGGTGATTCCTGCTTCCTGGTCCCCGAACCCTTCCTTATCACCTTTCGATTCCCAGCTTGTCGATCAGCTCGTAAAGGGTGGGGCGGCTGATTTCCAGCTCGGCGGCGGCTCGGCTGACGTTGCCCTGGTTGCGGGCCAGGGCTCGTTCAACCAGCTCCTTTTCCAGGGCTTCGCGCGCCTCGCGCAAGGTCATCCCTTCGTATTTTTCGTAGCCGGAAGAAAAGCCCAGGTCGGCAGGGGTGATCTGGCTGCCCTCAGCCATGATGACGGCCCGGCGTACTCGGTTTTCCAACTCGCGGACATTGCCGGGCCAGGTGTAGGTCTCCATGGCATTGAGTGCCTTAGGCGAAAAGCCGGCGATCTTCTTGCGGCTTTCCGAGGCGTAGCGTTCCAGAAAAGAGCGGGCCAGCAGGGGAATTTCGCCTTCCCGATCCTGCAGGGAAGGCATGGGAATGATGACCACGGCCAAGCGGTAATAGAGGTCTTCGCGGAAGCGTGAATCGGCCATCAGCTTTTCCAGGTCGGCATTGGTGGAGGCGACCACCCGAACATCGACGGTGATGTCCTTGGTGCCGCCGACCCGCTGGATCTGGCCCTCCTGCAAGAAGCGCAGCAGCTTGACCTGCAGCATGGGGGGGAGTTCTCCGATCTCGTCCAGGAAAAGGGTTCCGTTGCGCGCGCCTTCGATGCGCCCGGGCTTCTGGGCGTGGGCGCCGGTAAAGGCGCCCTTTTCGTGTCCGAACAGCTCGCTCTCCAGGAGGTTTTCGGGAATGGCGCCGCAGTTGATGGCCACGAAGGGCCCTTCGCGGCGGGGACTGAGCCGGTGGATGGCACGGGCGGCCAGCTCCTTGCCGGTTCCGCTTTCCCCCAGCAGCAAAACCGGCGCCTCGCTGGGCGCCACCTTGCGGATGGAGTCGAAGGACTTTTGCATTTGAGGGCTGCTGCCCAGCATCCCCTCGAAGGCGCCCTGGGACCGGTCTTGCTGAAGCCGCTTCAACTCGTCTTCGAGCTTGGAAAGATGCAACGCCCGGTTGAGGATGACTTTCAGGTCGTCCAATTGGATGGGCTTGGCCAAAAAATCGTAAGCGCCTTGGGCGATGGCTTTCAAGGCATGCTTTCGGTCGTCCTGCCCGGTGATGACGATGACCTTGACCTTGGGGTGCCTTTCGACAATCTCGGCCAGGCACTCCATGCCCTCGGTCACCTGGTTGGGCGAGGGTGGCAGGCCCAGGTCGAGGGTCACGATGACCGGTTCCTGCCGGTTGAGGATCTGCAGGGTGCCGGGGCGGTCCTCGGCCAGCAGCACATCGAACTCTTCGACAAAGGCCCACTTCATCTGATTGCGCAGGCCTTCGTCATCGTCGACGATCAGAAGCTGAGGCTTTTTGGGCATTGTAATAGAAGGCTTTCGGGCCAAGACGCCAGGACAGCCGTCTGTTTTGTGTGATGCTGCCGATTGGATGGAACAGGGAACATGGAACACGGAACAAGGAAGAGGGCCGGAAGGTCGGATGTTTCTCCGCCACCAGAGAAGAAGGCTGCAAGAATTAAGCGGTGGACAAGGATGTTGGTCTGGCGGCTTGGCGCGAAAATTCGAGTCTTCATCCGGCGGTCACAGTTTCCGGGCTTGCCGGCTGCTTAGCGGCACCCGACAGCGACACGACGCGGGCGCGGCCCGTCATGGAACGGGTGACGCCTCGGGTGTCGATGACCACTTGGGAGCGCTCCATGATGAGCCGGTAGTCCAGTTTGGAATGGTCGGTCACGATGACGACCGCCTGGGTAGCCTGCACCCGCTCGACCGTCAACGGGACGCTTTCCAGGCGGTGTGCTGGCATATGGTCCGGCCCCTCCAATTCCAGTACTGGGCAAAAAGGGTCATGGTATTCGACGTGTCCGCCCAGTTTTTCGAGCTGGCGGACGATCTCCATGGCGGGGCTTTCGCGCAGGTCGTCGATATCCCGCTTGTACGAGACGCCCACGATCAAGATCCGGCTGCCGCGCACGGGCCTCCCTTGATCATTGAGCGCTTCGGTGATCTTGCTCACCACGAAGGCCGGCATTTCGGCGTTGATCTCGCTGGCCAGTTCGATCAGACGCGTCTTGAAAGCCAGTGTGCGCATTTTCCAGGAGAGGTAATGGGGATCCAAAGGGATGCAGTGCCCTCCCAGCCCGGGTCCCGGAGTGAATTTCATGAAGCCGAAGGGCTTGGTCCCGGCCGCTTCAATCACTTCCCAGACATCCACCCCCAGCTTGTCGCAGGCTTGGGCCAACTCGTTGGCCAGGGCGATGTTGATCATGCGGAAAGTGTTTTCGTAGACCTTGGTCAGTTCGGCGGCCTCTGGGCTCGTCACGGGGACGATGGTCTCGAAGATCTCTTCGTAAAGGGCTTGGCCGACCTTCAGGCAGGCCTCGGTCAAGCCGCCCAGCACCTTGGGCGTATTGCCGGTCTTCCAGTCCGGGTTGCCCGGGTCCACGCGTTCCGGGCTGTAGCAGAGGAAAAAGCTCTGCCCTGCCTCAAGCGATGATCCTTGCAGCCTGTCCAGCAAAATCTCGCGGGTGGTGCCCGGATAGGTGGTGCTCTCCAGCACAACCAACTGCCCGGGGCGCAGGCTCTGCCGGATCTGGTCCGCAGCCTGCAGCACATAGCTTAAATCGGGATCCTTGATCTTGCTCAAGGGAGTTGGGACGCAGATCATGAGCGCATCGCACTCGGCCAGCCTGTGCATGTCGGAGGTGGCCTGCAGGCGCCCCGACTCGACGAATCCAGCCAACTCGGCGCTGCTGACATCCAAGATGTGGCTGCAGCCCTGGTTGACCTGCCCGACCACCTCGGCGTCCAAGTCGAACCCCAGCGTCTGAAAGCCTCCGCGGGCCGTTTCGACAGCCAGGGGCAGCCCCACATAGCCCAAGCCGATCACGCCCGTCACCAACGATCGATCCTCAACCTTGGCGAGGAAAGCCCGGGCAGCCTGGCTGAGTTTTTCGCTCATCTGA
>JANQFM010000150.1 GCA_028277865.1 Acidobacteriota bacterium | reverse complement strand
TAGGCCCGGCTATCCCTCCGGTTTTGCTCCATCCGAGCAGGCCGAACCTGACCCGAATCTGAGCGCGATAATTGCACAACTTATTCCTGGACAAGCCCTTAGCTCAGCGCCCGCTGGAATGGCAGCCGGCGGGCACTCTTGCCGGTCAGCGCCGCAAATGCGTTGGCCACTGCCGGAGCGATTGGCGGGACGCCCGGTTCGCCGACCCCGCTCGGATCCTGACGCGAGGGGACGATGTGCACTTCCACTTCGGGCATCTCCTCGAAGCGCAGCGGCCAATAGTCGTGGAAGTTCCCCTGCTTGACCCTTCCATCGGCCAACTCGACTTCATTGTAGAGTGCGGCTCCCAGACCGAAGCCGATTCCGCTCTCCATCTGGGCGCGGACGATGTCGGGGTTGATGGCAATGCCGCAATCCACCGCGCACACAACCTTGTGAACCCGGGGCAAGCCGTCATCGCGCAGTGACACCTCTGCCACCTGGGCGACGAAGCTGCTGAACGATTCGTGAACCGCCACTCCCCGGGCACGTCCTTCCGGCACGGCTTTGCCCCATCCGGCCTTCTCGGCGGCCAGCTGCAGCACCCCGGCGTGACGCGGGTGTTCGGAGAGCATCTCCAGGCGCCACTGGACCGGATCGCGCTTGGCCAGCCGTGCCAGGTCGTCCAGGAAGGTCTCTGTGGAGTAGGCCGTGTGGGTATGCCCCACTGATCGCCACCACAGCACGGGGACTTTCACATCCAGGATGGTATGCAGAGTCACCCGCAGGTTGGGGATGGAGTAGGGGAGGGTGCTGGCGCCTTCCACCGAAGAGGTGTCGATGCCGTTTTGGATCAAGGCCTCAAAGGGCGATCCGGCCAGGATGGATTGCCCTACGATGGTGTGGTCCCAGGCCGCGATCCTGCCTTGGCTGTCGAGTCCGGCCTTGAGGCGGTGAACGTACAAGGGCCGGTAGCGCCCGCCCCGGATGTCGTCTTCGCGCGTGCACAGCACTTTGAGCGGATAGCGGCCCCCGGTGGCCTTGAGCAGATGGGCGGCTTCGGCGGCCATGTCGCCTTCCTGGGTAGCGCGGCGCCCAAAGCTGCCGCCCGCAAAAAGGGTGTGAATCTTCACTTGATTGGGCCGCAGGCCAAATACTCCGGCAACAGCTTGCTGGTCGATGGTCTGGACCTGCGATCCGAACCACATTTGCACGCCCTCGGCGGTTCGCTCCAGCACGCAGTCGTTGGGTTCCATGGGTGCGTGGGCCAGGTAGGGGAAGACGTACTCGGCTTCCAGCTCTTGACTGGCGCCGGCCAGCGCGGGGCTGACATCGCCCTGGCTTCGAACCTGGGCGCCAGGCTTCCGGGAGAGGTTTCGGTAGCGTTCGATCAGCTTCTCCGAACTGCTCTTGTCGGCCCGGCTGTCGTCCCATTCCACTTGGAGCGCGTCCCGGCCCAGTTTGGCGGGCCAAAACCCATCGGCCACCACGGCCACTCCCTGGGGAATCTCGACCACCTCCGCAACCCCTTTCACCCGGCGGGCCGCAGAAGCGTCGAAGGAGCGCACGCGCCCGCCGAAGCGGGGTGGATGCCGGACCAGGGCCACCTTCATTCCCGGACGCTCCACATCCAGCGTGTAGGTGGCCTGGCCGTTGACTTTTACGGCTGTGTCGAGCTTTGCCAGCCGACTGCCGATCAGCTTGAAGTCACGCGGATCCTTGGGTTTGGGCTCGCTGTCGAGAGTCACATTGGCTGCCTCGTCCACCAGCTCGCCGAAGCTGGCGGAACGGCTGGCGCCCGCATGGCGCACAATTCCTCTTTCGACGCTGATTTCGCCGGCCGGCAGCTGCCATTGCCTTGCGGCCGCCTCGACCAGAAGCGCCCGGGCCTGGGCACCGGCCTGACGCAGCTGGTTCCATGAATTGGCGATGGCTGTCGATCCGCCGGTTCCCTGGACGGGGCCGAAGAAGAGGTTGTTGTATAGCGCTGCATCCGAAGGGGCGTGCTCGGCCCGCATCTGGCTCCAGTCGGCGTCCAGCTCTTCCGCCACGATGGTGGCCAATCCGGTGAAGGGACCCTGTCCGAACTCAATGTGCTTGCAGAGGATGGTGACGGTGCTGTCCGGCGCAATGCGGATAAAGGCATTGGGCGCGAGGAGGCTCTGGCTGCCCAGTGCAGATGCCCGCCGGGCGCCGAAAGGCAGCCTGAGCCCTATGACCACTCCGGCGCTGCCGGCTGCCGCCAGGCGCAGGAATTGACGCCGGTTGGGGGAACTGTCCGTACGGGTTGGCTTCCACATGATTTCAGTCCTCCAATTGCCGGGCTGCCTGGTGGATGGCTTGGCGAATGCGGGGGTAGGTGCAGCAGCGGCACACAGTCCCTGTCATGGCCGCATCGATGTCCTGGTCGCTGGGCTGGGGCTTGTGCGTCAGCAGTGCCACGGCGGTCATGATCTGACCCGACTGGCAGTAGCCGCATTGGGGCACGTCCAGCCCGCGCCAGGCTTGCTGGACGGATGCGGCAGTCTGGCCGGACAGACCTTCGATGGTGATGACCTGCTTGCCTTTGACGACCGACATGGGTGTTACGCAGGCCCGTGTGGCGCGTCCGTTCAGATGCACCGTACAAGCGCCGCATTGGGCAATGCCGCAGCCGAATTTGGTGCCTGTCAATTGAAACTGTTCACGAAGCACCCATAGCAAGGGCGTCCCAGGGTCACCCTGATATTCGACCTTTTCTCCATTGATCCGCAATCGCATCGTTCAGGTTCCTCCCTGGAAGGGAATCGCCCATCCACTAAGTGAATTCGGGGCAAGACCGCTCCCATTCCGGTTTTGTTCAGATCTGTCAGCCAGATTGATGAGCACGCAGCCGACTATATGCGATTTGAGATCCTTCGGTTGCAGGTTTTTGCGTTTGGCCGATGCTGGAATGTTCAAGGCTGTATGGTTGCCAGGCAGGGCTGGAGGACTTCAGCGAGATGCGATCGCCTGGGCCGGCCTTGAATTTTCTTTGGTGAATTGCTATTAACGTCAAGCGGCCTCTTTCAGGCCGTAAGAGGATTCAAGCGCATGAGGCGGGCCGCAAGCAACAGCCGTCGGACCCGCCCATGCTCCGCAAGTGAACGCAAGGAGAATATGAGCGATTCCCTGACCGAAAATTATTACCACTCTGAACGGCCCGAAGTGGCCATGATCACCAATCACGGATATGCCGGCGCGGCCATTCCGACCGGGGGCGCCCCGGATACGGGAGGACAAAACTACTATGTCAATACCGAAGCCCTGAAATTTGCCCGCCTGGGCTACCAGGTGACCATTTTCTCGCGGGGAGGATTCCCCTACTTTCAAAGCGATCGCATCCGTAGCGAAGCGGAAAGCTTAAGCCGCCACGTCCGCTATATCTTTGTCCCCGGAGGCGGAGATTCCTTCATCCGTAAGGAGGACATTGCCACGGCACTCGACGAAGAAGTG
>JANQFM010000149.1 GCA_028277865.1 Acidobacteriota bacterium | reverse complement strand
TCCTTGTTCCGTGTTCCCTGTGCCGTGTTCCATCCAATCGGCAGCAACACGCAAAAATAGGCCACTGCCCGATTTCCGTTTTCTTGCAAAACCCTACCTGCCTGGTATAATAATCGTTTCCCGGATCTTGACAGCCCGCGTCCCTGTAGGCTATGATCCGTCGCTCTTTGGCCGGAAGGGCGAATTATCCGGTCGTCTGGCAAGTTTTGAGATGCACAGGCATCTTTTTTTATTTGGACGGAGTATCAGGGAGTGCCCACATTCAATCAGTTGGTCCGCAAGGGCCGCAAACAGCACAAGTCGAAGACCAAGAGCCCCGCTTTGCAGGCTTGCCCTCAAAAGCGCGGCGTGTGCGTTCGCGTCTATACGCAAACGCCCAAAAAGCCCAATTCGGCGCTGCGCAAGGTGGCGCGCGTAAGGCTGACAAACGGCATCGAGGTCACGACTTACATTCCCGGAGTGGGGCACAACCTGCAGGAGCACTCAATCGTCCTGATCCGCGGTGGCCGCGTCAAGGATCTTCCGGGAGTGCGTTATCACATCATTCGGGGCACCTTGGACGCCGTGGGAGTGGAGGGCCGAAACAAGAGCCGTTCCAAATACGGCGCCAAGCGGCCCAAGGGTTAAGACAGCAAAGGATTGTACGGCAAGCTGCATGGAGTCCGATCTTTGCAGCTTGTTTTGTTTTTGGAGTCGCTCGAATGCCAAGACGCAGAGAGATCCCCAAGCGCGACATTCCGCCGGATCCCTTTTTTGGGAGCCCCCTGGTGACCCGCTTCATCAACAATCTGATGAGGCGGGGCAAGCGAAGCGTTGCCGAGCGGATCTTCTACGACGCAATGAAGATCATCGAAAAGCGCGTCGGGGAGGATCCCACCAAGGTCTTCAAGAAGGCTTTGGACAACGTCAAGCCCCACGTCGAGACCAAGTCGCGGCGCGTGGGCGGCTCCACCTACCAGGTCCCCATCGAGGTCAACCCGCACCGGCGAACGGCCCTGGGGATTCGCTGGATCGTGCTCTATTCGCGCTCCAGGGGCGAAAAGACCATGGCCGAGCGCCTGGCAAACGAGCTTTCGGACGCTTACAACAATCGGGGCGGCGCCATCCGGAAAAAGGAGGACGTTCACCGGATGGCGGACGCCAATAAGGCATTTGCCCACTACAGGTGGTGAGCTTGGCGGCGTCAAGCCGTCGGCAGCCGCCGTCATGGCGATAGAATGCTCCGGCCGGTAAGGCCGGGCAGCAGAGGCTGGGGCATAAGGCGCTTGGCAGCGCCTTCAGGTTCGATGCAGACGCAGGCCGGTTCGCCGCCCGCGCGAGCCGAACGTGGCTGCGTTCCAGTATTGAAAGAGAAAAGGAGAACGCCGGCTGCTGGGTTTGACCCAGAACGCGGTGTTTTTGAGTGCTGCAGTGGCTAGAAGAGTACCGCTGGAAAAAACCCGCAATATCGGCATCATGGCCCACATCGATGCCGGCAAGACGACCACCACCGAGCGGGTTTTGTTCTACACCGGCATCACTTATAAGCTGGGAGAGGTCCATGAAGGCACCGCCACCATGGACTGGATGGTGCAGGAGCAGGAGCGGGGCATCACCATCACGTCTGCAGCCACCACCTGTTTTTGGGGAGACACCCGCATCAACATCATCGACACCCCCGGCCATGTGGACTTCACTGCCGAGGTGGAACGCTCCCTGCGCGTGCTCGACGGCGCTGTGGCCGTCTTTGACGTTGTGGCCGGCGTGGAGCCCCAGTCCGAAACCGTCTGGCGGCAGGCCGACAAGTATCAGGTTCCCCGCATCGCCTTCATGAACAAGATGGACCGCCCCGGCGCCGACTTCTTTCAGGCCATGGAGTCGATGGAAAAGCGCCTGCAGGCTGTGCCCGTCCCCGTCCAGATCCCCATCGGCTCGGAAGAGAAGTTCCAAGGCGTGGTCGACTTGGTGGCCATGAAGGGTCTGGTCTACAGGGCGGAAACGCTGGGTGCCGCCTTCGAGGAAATCGAGATCCCGGAGGAGCTCCGGGAAGAGGCGGCCCAGTGGCGGGAAAAGATGATCGAACAGGTGGTCGAAACAGACGACGACCTGCTCGTCAAATACCTGGGCGGCGAAGAGATCAGCCAGGAGGAGCTTCACGGCGCCCTCCGAAAAGGAACCTGCCAACTCCGTTTTACGCCCTGTCTGTGCGGCTCCGCTTTCAAGAACAAGGGCGTTCAGCCGCTGCTGGATGCCATTGTCCGCTACCTGCCCTCTCCTTTGGACATCCCCCCCATCCGAGGAACCGACCCTGACAGCTCTGAGGAATCCCTGCGCCGCAGTTCGGACGAAGAGCCCTTTGCGGCCCTGATTTTCAAGATCATGACCGACCCCTTCGTGGGGCAGCTCGCCTTCGTGCGCGTCTATTCAGGAGCCCTGGAATCGGGCTCCACCGTCTACAACGCCGCCAAGGGCCGCAATGAGCGCATCGGGCGATTGCTCAAGATGCACGCCAACAAGCGCGAGGAGATCAAGCAGGTCTACTCGGGAGACATCTGTGCCGTGGTAGGCCTCAAGGACGTGACGACGGGAGAGACCATCTGCGACAAGAAATCGCCCATCATCCTGGAGTCGATGGATTTCCCGACCCCCGTCATCGCCGTGGCCATCGAGCCCAAGACGCGGGCCGATCAGGAAAAGCTGGGGCTGTCGCTGCGAAAGCTGATGCAGGAAGATCCCACCTTCAAGGTCCACACCGACCAGGACACCGGCCAAACCATCATTTCAGGGATGGGCGAACTGCACCTGGAGATCATCGTCGATCGGCTGCTGCGCGAATTCGACGTGGGCGCTTCGGTGGGCAAGCCGCAAGTCGCCTATCGCGAAAGCATCACCTCGGCAGCGGAAGGCGAGGGGCGCTTTGTACGCCAGACCGGCGGACGGGGGCAGTACGGGCACGTCAAGATCCGCATCGAGCCTGCCGAGCCGGGCACCGGATTCATCTTCGACAATGCGATCGTCGGGGGCGCCATCCCGCGCGAATTCATCGGGCCCGCCGAAGCGGGATGCCGCGAGGCGATGGAGGGCGGCATTTTGGCCGGCTACGAAATGCTGGACGTGCAGGTCACTCTCTACGACGGTTCCCAGCACGACGTCGACTCTTCGGAGATCGCCTTCAAAATCGCCGGCTCCATGGCCTTCAGGGATGCGGCTTCCAAGGCCGATCCGGTGCTCCTGGAGCCCGTCATGAAGGTCGAAGTGGTGGTCCCCGACGAGTACATGGGGGACGTCATCGGCGACCTCAACAGCCGGCGGGGCCGCATCAGCCAGATGGAGCCGCGCGGCAACAGCCAGGTGGTGACCTCTTTTGTGCCGCTTTCCGAAATGTTCGGATACGCCACAACCGTGCGCTCTCTGAGTCAGGGCCGGGCCACCTACAGCATGCACTTTGAACGATACGAACAGATCCCCGACAACCTGGCCGAAGAACTGGTGGCCAGGGCGCGGGGAGGGCTGGTGAAGAGTTAGCCGCCAGGCCTCAACAGGCTTAAGGCCGGCCAGGCAAGGAGAATCGATACGAGGCAGTCATGGCAAAAGAGAAATTCGAGCGGACCAAGCCGCACGTGAACATCGGCACGATCGGGCACGTGGACCACGGCAAGACGACGCTGACGGCGGCCATCA
>JANQFM010000093.1 GCA_028277865.1 Acidobacteriota bacterium | reverse complement strand
CCCAGGAATAGGAGGGAGTAGCCGAGCAGGCGGGCTGCGTCCCGTCCAACCTCATTCCAGGGAACCGATTCCTGGAACAGTCCCCTCCAATAAGCCAGGTAGCTGGTGAAAAGCAAGGGGCGCAGTTCGCGGAAAAAGTGGATCTCGCTGACCACGTACAAGACCAGGTAAAGGGCCACTGAGGCACCCACGGCGTTGACGGGGCTGCGCAGCCAGGCGGAAAGCAGCAGCCCCAGCGAGAGGGTGGCAAACAGCCCCAGGGTGGCAGCCGGCCAGACCATGGCGAAGCGGCTGAGAGCTTCGGACTGGGGAAGATATTGGTGAGTTTCGGTCATCTGCAGTACGCCGGGATAGAGGTTCAAATCGCCCCAGCCGACTGCCAGCAGCCCGATGAACAAGCTGACAGCCAAGAAGGCGGCCACCAGAAGGGCCAGGTAAAACAAGGCCACCGCAGTCTTGGTGAAAAAGAGGCGGCTGCGCGACAGGGGGCGGGCCAACAGCAGGTGGACGGTCCTGGACTGGGTCTCCCCGGCGATTTGCGCACCCGCTTCGGTGGCGGCGAAGATGGGCAGGATCAGCACGAATCCGAAGTAGAAGGCGTAAAGCGAAAAAGTGAGGCCGTTGAAGTAGGAGCGGTTTTCAAAGGTGTATCGAAAGTCGGCCTGCCCTCCGGTCTCTTTTTGGGCATAGGTGTAAAAGCCGAACAGCATCAAAGCCAAGAAAAGCAGCAGTGTCAGTACGGCCACGAGAGGACGCCGCGACCGGCCCAGCTTGAGGAATTCAAAGCGGGTCAGCACGGCGCTTCCTCGGAGGAAGTGGAATCGGGTGGGGAATCCGTATCCTCTGCCCCGGCTGCCGGGGCTTGTCGTAGTGGACGGCGGTTCCAGCCATCGCTGCGCGCCTCGCGGATGCGCTCCATCAGGGCTTGCTCCAGAGTCGGTGTTTGACGGTGAAACTCCACCAGTTTCAAGCCTTGGCCCTCGAGCAGCCGTGAGGCTTCCTGAAGGCTCAATCCCTTCCCGCCGGAGAGGTGGACGACGCCTGGGCCATCCAATGTGGGACAAAAGCCCCGCTCCCTCAACACTGCGGCTGCTTTTTCGGCCTGGTCGCAGACCAGCCGCAGACGCCCATTTTGATGACGCAGTTCAGCCGGGCGTCCTCGGAAGATCACTCGGCCTTCTTCCAGCACCAGCATCCGGTCCACCAGCTTTTCGACTTCGATGAGCAGATGGCTGGAGAGCAGGATGGTGACTCCCTGCTCTTGGCGCAGGCGCTTGAGGACGCCCCTCAGCTCCAACACAGCCACAGGGTCGAGCCCGTCGGTGGGCTCGTCCAGCACCAGCAGTTCAGGCAGCGGAAGCAGCGCCTGGGCCAATACCAACCGCTGCCGCATTCCGAAGGAAAAGGTGCCTGCCCGGTCATCGGCGCATCCCATCAGACCGACTGTCCGCAGGGCTTTGTCGATATCCTGCCTGCCGGGGCGGGCCGCGCCGTTGCTGCAGATGCCGCTAAGCAATTGCAGATGTTCGCGAGCTGTGAGGTTGTCGTAAAGCGGAGGCGGCGCGAAGGCGAAGCGGGCTCTTTGCATCACCTCGGCTCTTTGCGCGAAGGGGTCCAGGCCAAAAACCTGTGCGCTCCCCCAAGAGGGACGCAGCAGTCCCGCCAGAATCTTGAGCAAGGTGGTCTTGCCCGAGCCGTTGGGGCCCACCAAGGCCATGATCTGCCCTTTCTCCATGCTGAATCCGACAGAGTAAAGGGCATGATGGCGTCCGAAGCAGCGTCCGAGCATGGTGACTTGGGCGATGGGTGCGCTCATGCAGTCAATATGTTAGCAGAGGGAGTTCGCGCAAAGACGCAAAGGACACCCAGGGCCGCAAGAAGTTCACAAAACTGTCAAGGAGCGATCCGCCTCCTTAAACCGGCCCCGGAGGGGGCCTCGGATATTAGCCGGTGGTGATGCCGTCTGCGGCGAACCCACCGGAACTGCCGCACCCTCATTCCGCGCCCCGGCAGGGGCGCTGGACTAGCCCGATAGCATCGGGCCTCCGCGGCGCTGTTCCCAGCACCCTTCCAGGGCGCCAGAGGATTCTTGGGGCGCTCTCCGGTGGCTGCGCCGCCCGAGG
>JANQFM010000071.1 GCA_028277865.1 Acidobacteriota bacterium | reverse complement strand
AGCGGGCTCGCAGCACCAGGGTGTTGACGAAAAACCCGATCAGGCGCTCGGTCTCCGGCCAGTTGCGGTTGCCGATGGGAGAGCCCAGGCAAACATCCTTCTGCCCGCTGTAACGCGACAGCAGAGCCTGGAAGGCGGCCAGCAGCGTGATGAAAAGCGTGGCGTTTCCCTGTCGGCTGAATCGGCGCAGGTTGTCCAGCAACGGCCCCGGCCAGCGAAAGGTCTGTGAAGCCTCTCGATAGCTGCGGCGCTGCGATCGAGGGCGGTCGGTGGGAAGCTCCAGCAGCGCCGCAGCCCCTTCCAGCTGCCGCCGCCAGTAGCCGAGCTGCTCCTCCATCACCCCGCTGCCCAGCCACTCCCTTTGCCAGTGGGCGTAATCGGGGTATTGGATGGGAAGGGAGGGGAGAGACAGTTCGCGGTTCGCAGTTCGCAGTTCGCAGTCTGGGACGTCGGGACGCAGGGCGGCAAATGCATTGTAGAGAGCAGAAAGTTCGCGGGTGAGGACGTCGATGGACCAGCCGTCGCCGGCAATGTGGTGGAGGGTGAGGAGGAGAACGGAGATCGGAGGGGAAAGGCTGTAGGCTGTAGGCTTTAGGCTGTAGGAATCAGAAGCAGAAGTTCCAGATCCTCTCTCTGAACTGCGAACTGCGAACTGCGAACCGCGAACTGATGCCAGCGTCGCCCGCAGCAGTGGCCCGTTCGCCAGGTCGAAGGGTCTTTGTGCCTCGCTCCTGATCAGTCGGTTTTGCTCGTTGTGGGCGGCATTTTGAGAGAGGCTGGACAGGTCCACGATGGGGAGGTTCAGGATTTGCTGTTCCTCGATATCCATCCGCGGACGGCCATCTTGGAGGCGGAAGCGGCAGCGCAGTGCTTCGTGACGCTGCACGATTCGGCTGAGGGCTACCTGCAGGGCCGGTACGTCGAGATGCCCTTCCAGCTGCAGGGCGGCCGGGATGTTGTAGAGCGAGCCGCCGGGATCGAGATGGTCCAGGAAAAGCAAACGCTGCTGGGCATAGGAGAGGGGCAGGGAAGCGTCGCGCCGGATGGGCCGCAAGGGCGGCGCTGCGGGTCGCCCTGATCGGCGGGCCTGCTCGATGCGTGCGGACAACGATTGGATGGTGGGCGCTTCGAAGATCACCCGCAGCGGCAGATCCACTGCTAGCGAGGAGCGGATGCGCGACATCACCTGGGTGGCCAGCAGCGAGTGGCCTCCCAAGTCGAAAAAATTGTCTCCGACGCCCGGAGCCTCCACATCCAGCAAATCGCTCCACAACCCCGCCAGCATCTCTTCAACCGGCGTTTGCGGCGCCCCGCCCTGTCCCAGGGACTCCGCCGCCACCTCCGGCAACGCCTTACGATCCACTTTGCCGCTGGGGGTCAAGGGCAGCTCATCCAGCTCAACGAACACCGAAGGAACCATGTACTCAGGGAGGAGGGCTTGGAGGAGGGAGCGGAGAGAGCGGGGATGAACCGCGGAGGGCGCGGAGGGAAGACGCAAAGACCGAGGAGGAAACTTCTCTGCGTCTCTCTGCGTTCCGTCTCTGCGCTCTCTGCGGTTATTTCTTTCCCCCTCTTCCTGACTCCTTCTGCTCACATACGCCACCAACCGCTCACCGCGCATCACCGCCACAGCCTGCTTCACCCCCGCCACCCCTCCCAGCACCGCCTCGATCTCCCCCAGCTCGATGCGGAAGCCGCGCAGCTTGACCTGAAAGTCGAGGCGTCCCAAGAACTCCAACCGCCCATCGGCAAGCCGCCGAGCCAAGTCGCCGCTGCGGTACAAACGCGCTCCAGGGCGAGGTGCCAGAGGGTCAGGCACGAAGCGTTCGGCAGTCAGCCCTGCACGCCCCTGATAGCCCCTGGCCAGTCCCACGCCGCCGATGTGCAGCTCGCCTGCAACTCCCGCAGGAACGGGAAAGCCCTGCCGGTCCAGCACGGTGATGCGGGTGTTGTCGATTGGGCGCCCGATGGGCAAAGCGGATTCGGCCCGCTGCCGCCGGCCTGGCTCGAAGGTCACGTCAACCGAGGCTTCGGTGGGTCCGTAAAGGTTATCCAAGCCGCTGTGGGGGACTCGTTCCAAGAAGTGATCTTCCAGGGGACGGGTCAGAGCCTCTCCGCTGGCGATGACCTGGCGCAGCGAAGTGCATCCCTCCAGGCCCCGCTCTTGCACAAAGGCCTGCAGCATCGAGGGGACGAAGTGCGTGACGCTGACCATCTGGCGACAGATCAGACGCACCAGATAGGCGCTGTCCTTATGCCCTTCGGGGCGTGCGATGATCAACGGAGCGCCCGCCAGCAGCGGCCAAAAGAACTCCCACACCGAAACGTCAAAACTGTAAGGAGTCTTTTGCATCACCCGGTCGCGGCCGTCGAGGCCGTATTGGCGCTGCATCCAGAGCAGACGGTTGCAGATCCCCCGGTGGGGAATGGCCGATCCCTTGGGTCGTCCCGTCGATCCAGAGGTAAAGATCACGTAGGCAGGATTGAGCGGCTGAACTCCGCTGCAAGGCGGGGAATCCGCTGGCGCTGCGCTTCGAAGTTCCTGCTCGGCCAGCAAAAGCGCTTTTCCCTCAGGCAGGCGGTTGCTCAGGCTGGGATGAGAAATCAGCACCGCCACAGGCGCATCCTGCAGCATGTGCTCCAAACGCAGCTGGGGATAAGACGGATCGAGCGGCACATAAGCTCGGCATCCACGCGAGCCCGACCTGCGTCATGTCGTACGGGGAGCAGGACGGCGCCATCGGCTACCTGATCGGCGAGGAGAACGCGGGGCTCCGGTACATGTTCACCATGGTGAACCGAAG
>JANQFM010000044.1 GCA_028277865.1 Acidobacteriota bacterium | reverse complement strand
TTCGCAGTTCGCAGTTGGGAGAGTCGGAGGCAGAGAACCCCTTCTCTGAACAGCGAACAGCGAACAGCAAACAGCGAACTCTCTCTGCCCCCTCCCCCTCTGAACTGCCAACTGCCAACTGCCAACTGCCAACTTTCCTGTTCGCTTTCGAGTACTCGCTGGCCAAGCTTTGGATTTCCTGGGGCGTTCGGCCTTGGGGGATGATCGGGCACAGCTTGGGCGAGTATGTGGCGGCTTGCCTGGCGGGAGTCTTCTCTTTGAAGGATGCCTTGTGGCTGGTTTCCGAGCGGGGACGGCTGATGGATCAGATGCCCCGCGGTGCCATGCTGGCTGTGCCGCTGCCCGAAGACCAGGTGCTGGAATTGCTGGGGCCGGAGCTGTCGCTGGCTTCGGTGAACGGGCCTTCCCTTTGCGTGGTTTCGGGGCTCCAAGAAGATATTCAGGAGTTTCACAGCCGGCTGGAAAGCCGGCAGGTGGACTGCATGCGCCTGGAAACCGGACCGGCCGGCCATTCGAAGCAAATGGAGCCGATGTTGGAAGCCTTCCGCCAACGGGTGGCCCGAGTCCGGCTGCATCCCCCTCAAATCCCCTTCTTGTCGGGAGTAAGCGGAGATTGGATCACCGATGAACAGGCTGCCGATCCCGACTATTGGGTGCAGCATCTGCGCCAAACAGCGCGCTTTGAGCCCGGCTTGCGCAAGCTCTTCGAGGATCCGGCGCCCGTGTTGCTGGAAGTGGGGCCGGGACGCAGCCTGAGCTCGATCGCCTTGCAGCATCCCGGCAGAGCTTCCGGTCAACTGGCCGTTTTTTCGCTGAGTCCTCCCCAGGATCTGGGTCCGCTTCGCCGTACACACCAAGCTGAGCCGGAGCAACGAGCCTTGATGAAGGCTTTGGGACGAGTCTGGATGGCGGGCGCTGACGTGGATTGGGCTACTTTGCACGGTGAAGGGCGGCGGCGCATTGCCTTGCCGGGTTATCCCTTTGAGCGGCAAAGGTATTGGATCGAGCCACACATCTCAGACAGGTCCGGGAAGGAGCCGATCCCGGCAGCAGGGGAGACGGCACAAATCGCGGCGGAAGGGGATCAGGTTGGGCACCGGCGCCCGGAGATGAGCCGGGAGTACGCTGCAGCGCGCAATCCGGTGCAAAGCCGCTTGGCGTCGATCTGGCAGAAGCTTTTCGGAATCAGCCGGATCGGGATCGAGGATAATTTCTTCGAGCTGGGCGGACACTCCTTGCTGGCCACCCAGGTGATGTCCCAGCTGCAGAGGGCCTTCGGAGTAGGGCTTCCTCTGCACACCATCTTTGAAGCCCCCACCATCTCGGCACTGGCTCTTCTTATCGAAGAGAAAACCTCCCCCCAACCGCCTCCTCCCATTGTGCCGGTCGATCGCCGCCATCGGCTTCCGCTTTCATTTGCCCAGCAACGCATGTGGTTTTTGGACCGCCTGGTCCCGGAAAGCTCTTTTTACCACCTCCCCATGGCCTGGTGGATCCACGGCGAGCTGAACCCGCTCGTCCTGCGGCGCAGCCTGCAAGCCATCCAGCACCGCCACGAGTCCCTGCGCACCCGATTCCCGGAGCAGGACGGCGATCCCGTTCAGGCTATCGAACCCCCTGGCCAGGCACCTCTGTCAATCGTTGACCTGAGCCGACTCAGCCAAGGCCGATGGCAATCCGAAGCCCGCCGCGCCAGCGCCGCAGAATCGGAGCGGCCATTCGATTTGGCAAAGGGACCGGTGTATCGGGTGGTGTTGTTTGGGAGGAGGCTGGGGAGGATGGAAACCGGAGACCGGAGACCGGAGACCGGCAGAGAGGGAACGCAAGAAACCGGTTCCAGGCTCCAGGTTCCAGGTTCCGGGCCAGACTCCGGACTCCCGATCTCCGACTCCCGAACCTCCCCGTCTGCCGGTTTCCGGTCTCCGGTTTCCGGTCTCCTTCTGGTAACAATGCACCACATCGTCTCGGACGGGTGGTCGTTGGGGCTTTTTCAGAAGGAATTGAGCGTTTACTACGAGCGGGAGGAGGCGCGGCTAAGGGAGGCAGAGCTTCCGGAGGGGCTGCCTGATTTGGCGGTGCAGTACGCCGATTTTGCTGTCTGGCAGCGTGATTGGATGCGGGGCGAGGTGCTGGACGAGCAGCTCGGATACTGGGAAAGCCGCCTCAAGGACGCGCCGGCTCTCGAACTGCCGCTGGATCGTCCCCGTCCGGCCATGCAGGCTTTTCGAGGCAAGGGCGTGGATGTGGCTTATCCGCTCCGGCTGGCCCAGGGGTTGCGCGAGTTGAGCCGCAATCGGGGGGCTACGCTTTTTATGACCCTGCTGGCGGGATTCCAGGCGCTGCTGTCGCGCTGTTCCGGCCAAACTGATGTGGTGGTCGGATCGCTGATCGCCAACCGCAACCATCCCGAGATCGAAGAACTGATCGGCTTTTTCGTCAACAGCCTGGCCATGCGCGCCGACCTGTCGGGCGACCCGACCTTTGCCGAGCTGCTCGACCAGGCGGTTGAGACGACTCTGGGCGCTTATGAGCATCAGGATCTTCCCTTCGAGCGCCTCGTCGAGCATCTGCAGCCCAAACGAGACCTGAGCCGCAATCCCATTTTTCAGGTCATGATGGTCCTGCAGAACGCCCCTGAGCCGGGGCTTCAGGTGAGCGGGCTGGAGTTTCGCCAGCAGTGGATTGCAGGGCGCACCACACGATTTGACATCGAACTGCACTTTTGGGAAACGCCCCAGGGGCTGACGGGCTCGCTGGCCTATGATTCCGACCTCTTCGACCACTCCGGCATGATCCGCCTGCAGAAGCACTTGGAGATCCTGCTGCAAGGCGTTGCCTCACATCCCCAACTGCGCCTTTCGGAATTGCCTCTGCTGGATAGTGCCGAATGCCATCAGCTGATCACCGAATGGATCGGCTTCGAGTATTCGCCGCCCACCAGCGGGCAGCTTTGCCATCATCTTTTCGAAGGCCAATCGCTGCGCTCGCCGGACGCGATTGCGCTCTTGTCGGCTGGCAGGTCGCTCAGCTACCAGGAGCTGAATTCACGCGCCAACCGGATCGCCGCTCAACTGCGCCGGCTGGGCACCGGCCCCGACCAAAGAGTGGCGGTTTGCTTGAAGCGCAGTCCGGACATGGCGGCGGCTGTGCTGTGCGTCTTGAAAGCGGGCGCCGCTTATTTGCCCCTCGACCCGTCCTATCCCGGCCGTCGCCTGGCCTTCATGCTGCAGGACAGCCGATCGACAGTCCTGCTGGCCGACGAATCCTCTTTGCGCAAGCTGCCTGTTTTGACTGCAGCGGGACAGCAGCTATTGAACTGCAGTTGGGCAGCGGCGGGCAGCGGGATTGAGGCCAATCCCGAAATATCGTTGCATCCCGACAACCTGGCCTACCTGATCTACACCTCGGGTTCCACGGGACGCCCCAAGGGAGTGGCCATGCGCCACGGCGCGCTGGCCAACCTGGTCGCCTGGCAAAGAAGGGAAGAAGGATTCGCCCAGCCCCGCCGGACCCTGCAGTTCGCTCCTCTCGGCTTCGACGTGTCCTTTCAAGAACTCTTTTCGGCCTGGAACTCGGGTTCGACCTTGCTGTTGACAGACGAGGAGACGAGGCGCGATCCCCGCGCATTGCTCCGCCAGCTTTGCCGCCGACAGGCAGAACGCCTTTTTCTTCCCGCCACGGCCTTGCAGACTCTGGCAGACGCCGCACCGGACATTTCCTCTTTGCCGCCTTTGCGCCAGATCCTTTCCGCCGGGGAGCAGCTGCAGGTGAACGCGACCGTGCGCGACTGGCTGTCTGCAATGCCCGGCTGCACCTTGAGCAACCACTACGGCCCCACCGAAAGCCATGTGGTCACTGCGACGACCCTGAGAGGCGACCCCGGAAGCTGGCCTGCATTGCCCAGCATCGGACGCCCCATCGACAACGCCCAAGCCGTCCTGCTCGATTCCCAATTGCGGCCCCTGCCGCTGGGCGTCAGCGGAGAGGTCTTTTTGGGAGGCTGCGCGCTGGCGCGAGGCTACTGGGGCCGTCCCGCACTGACAGCAGAGCGCTTTGTGCCCAATCCTTACTCTCCAGGAAGCCGCCTCTACCGCACGGGAGACCTGGCGCGCCACTGGGCCGACGGCACCATCCAGTATCTGGGACGCATCGACGTGCAGGTCAAGGTACGCGGCTTCCGCATCGAGCCGGGAGAGGTCGAGGTGGTGCTCAGCGGGCATCCCGAGGTGGAAGAGGCGGTGGTGGTGGCGTATGGGCAGAGGCTCGCAGCGTATGTAGTCGCGAAAGGGGAAAACCGCAGAGAACGCAGAGAGGGGACGCAGAGAGGCGCAGAGAAGTCTTCTCAGCGATCTCCGCGTCTTCTCTCAGCGTCCTCTGCGGTTTCTCCCCCCGCCCTGCGCCAATACCTCAAGGACCGCCTCCCCGAGTTCATGGTGCCTTCCTTCTTCGTGGTCTTGGACGAGCTGCCCCTGACTCCCAGCGGCAAGGTGGAC
>JANQFM010001083.1 GCA_028277865.1 Acidobacteriota bacterium | reverse complement strand
CCCGCGATGTGTCCTCGAAGCGGTCTGGACTGGCTGTTTGCGACCGGATTGATGCGTTTTCCGATGCGGCGATTTCTTTTCAGACTTGTCAGATTGAGGGCTGGTCCAGTTTTTTCGAGCGATCGGCCATGCCTCAAAGCCAGTCTGGCAACCTGGTTCGGGCTTCGCGGCGGTCGGAAGTAGCCCCCCGAACTCGCGTCGATTCCGCAGCAGTAAAAGAGATCGGTGTACGAACTCATTCTCGCCTCCTCTCTGAAAGGCAGACACTCGCCTACGGGGATTTGTGCAGACGGTCGTCGAAAGCGGGTCAACTTTCTGAAAAGGCAAACCCTTCCCGCGCAAAAACGGTACTCCGGCAAATCTGTGCAGGTCGCATAAACAAAATTCCTGACCGTGGAGTCTACCCTCTTCGATGTTGCCCAATTCTTCCAAGGCGTTGGCGCAGGCCCTGGTGAATCTGCCCGCCGCCTCACAGATCTCAGACAAGCTGGAATGCGCTTCCGCAGCGGTCACCCAGCGGATTGCTTTCGTGGAGCGTGTCATGGAGGCGCATCCCTGGGCCTCGGAACAGAAAGGCCGTCTGGCTGCCTCGCTGACGACGATTGAGCGTCGCAAGCAGGATCAGAGCCTGTACCTTGCCATCGTGGGAGAATTCAATGCCGGCAAGAGCACCTTGATAAACGCTCTGATGGGCGTTGAACTCCTCGCCTCCGACATTCTCCCCGCGACTACGTGTGCAGTCACGATGCTTCAGCATAGGGACCGCTTTACCCTGGAAGCCAAGCGAAATGACGGCGTGAAGTTTCATCCAAAAGCCTGCGATGACGTTGACAGACTACGTGCCTGGCTGCAGAGGCTGACAGCCGACGAACAGATTTCGTCCCGTTTGGAGTCGGTCAAGGTAGGCCTGCCCTCGGCAGCTCTGGCTGACGGGTTGGTGATCGTCGATACGCCCGGGACGAATGTCGACAACGAACGGCACGTTTCTGTCACCCGCTGGGCGGTTCGGGAAGTCTGCGATGCGGTCGTGGTTGTCATTCCGGCCGACATACCAGCCTCACAGAGCCTTCTTGATTTTGTCGACTCACACCTGAAGGAGGTTTTGCATCGCTGCCTTTTCGTGGTGACCAAGCTCGACGGGATCCGCGAGGAAGAGCAAGGCTGGCTGTTGCGCACCGTGGCGGGCCGGATATCAGCCCTGGGCTTCAAGCATCCGAAGGTGCTCCCGGGCTACTCCTTGCTGGCTTTGAACGCCGCCAATGGCTTGTCCTGGAATGAAGCAGCGCCCCATCTGAACGAGCGGCTCTGCGAGCGATACCTCAGTCAGTTTGAAGAGACAAAAAATTTGATATACGCACTTCTTCGACGCCAACGTTCCCTTATCATCGTCGAAAAGCTCAACTCGCTGATGACCGACTTGCTCGATGGGCTCCAGTTCGACCTGGGTGAAATGGAAAAATCCTACCTAGATCGGCATCGGGTCCTGGAAGAGAAACAGATCGTCGATCTCGCGGTCTATACGCGTGATCAGAAAGCCAAGCACAAGAGCCTGCTTAGAGGCTCTCTGAGGAAGGTGAAGAGAGAGCTTGAACTGAAAATCACACGGGCGGAAAAAGAGCTACTTGAGAAGCTGCGGCGATGCATTTTCACGGCATCGAGCACGGGCGACCTGACGCAAGCGCTGGAGTCTGAGCCCGACAGACTGCTCAGAACGGCCCAAAAGAGGGCAAGGAAACAGCTAGCAGAGGCTTTAAGGCGGCTGAGTGCAGAGGCATCTGCCCAAGCGGAAGGATTCGAGAAGGAGTTCCAAGGGCTCTACACATCATTGGCGACTCTGGGAGGAAGGCTGAAGGTAAACGAAAAGCGCACCAAGGCGACCATCTCGGGCCTTCGCTTTGAAGCCGTCGAAGATCTGAACCGAGTGAGCCTGGAGCTGATTGCACAGGACCAGTCCTCCGATATGAAGGCACTTGGCGCCGGCGCCGGAATCGGTGCCATTATCGGATCCTTGCTGCCTGGTGTCGGCACCCTGATCGGAGGCTTGATCGGAAGCTACATAGGCACCAGATTCATGACGAGCCTCGAGGATTTGAAGAGCCAGTGCTGGGAGCAGATGCGCAGCAGCGTCAAAAAGAGCCTTTCAGAAGCTCGGCACCAATTGCGCCAAAGTCTTTCCCAGAATCATAAACACCTGGAAGAGAATCTTGAAAGGATAATTGACCTTTACTCGACCCGCTATAGCGATCTTGTCCTGAAGATGATCGACCGCGACCGGCAAGAGTCGAAAAACCTGAAGCGTCAGCGGGAAGCAGCTCAAAGGCAACTCGCCGAACTGGCTCAGCATCGCAATGATTTGGACCATTTGAGGATGCAGCTAAAGCAAATGTAAGCAAGTTGGAAAAAGGGAATAGCCATGGAAGAACTTTTGGGGATCGGAGAGGTTGCGGAGGATGTTGGCTGGATCGATGAAGGCGAAGACGGCCTTGGCTGCCTGCTCGAGGGGGAGGGTGATGGCCAAGCCGATGAAAGCCTTTGGGACGAGGACCCCGATCTGCCTGACGACGCGGGGATGCCGCAAAAGCCGGACGATTTCGGGCGCAGGATGATAGCTGGAGAACCTGTGGAAGAGGGGCCGATCATCCAGAAGGCGGAGGCCTCCTGCGCTCTCGACATCGAGCAGGAAGTGCTGAAGCATCTCGGTTTCGATGTCGATTCGACCGCTTTGGAGAATCTGGCGGTGCAGCAGGGATGGTACGACCCCGAAGAAGGAACCCTGTCGGAGAATGTCGGAATGATCCTGGAGGCGCACGGCGTTGAAGTAGAACGCCGCTGGGATTGGACGCTTACCGAACTGCTGGACGCTTTGGAGAGCGGCGAAGAAGTCATCGTGGCCCTAGATGCCGAAGAGGTTCGCAATCCTCAGCGGGGTCCCGGCGGCGCCCCGCTGGAGAAGATTGACCAAGGGCATGCTGTCTGGGTCGCAAGCATTGATCTCGACGATAACGGTAACATATCGCTTGTCCTCAAGGATCCCGGCAATCCCAAGGGAAGCGATTTGAATGCCAACGTGTCGGATTTCCTCAATGCGTGGGCCGATTTCGGCAACTTCGCCGTTGTCACCCGAAACAGCGGCGCCAATGACACGTCAGGGCTTTCCGCTGCCGATTCTGCCGGGAAAGAGGAGATATGAGCATGACGAGCAAAGCACTTCGTCAACGGCTGGCCGAGTACGAGCGCCGCAAGGAGAAGAACGATCTAGGCCGGGACTTGTGGGACTTGATCCGCAGCTGCCGCGCCAATCCGCAACTGCGGGCCTGGATAACCCTGGAAAGCCGTTTCTTGTGTCCTTTGATTGTGCCCGGTTCCGAGCAGGAAGCCTTCGCGGTTTACTTGCCGTTGGCCGTCGCAAAAGGCAGCAGGATTGCGTCTCCCTGGGGTTGTATTACCCTTTCCTGGCCATCCGGGAAGGTGGTTGCGCTGGTCGACCTGAGGACAAGCGGCTGCCAAGAAGAGATCGTCTTGAACGAGTCTCACCTTTGCGGTTCCGATTTTGCCGCCGCCGCTCAGGAGTCGATGCGCAGCGGAAGTAACCTGCCGCAGCCTCCCCAACCGCTGGCCGACTATTTGAAGCGCTTGATGAGCAACGGCTGCCTGGCACCGATCCATGGCCAGGCCACCGCAAATGGCGGCTCGCCTTGCGGGCTTGGCAAATCAGGGTCACCAGAGGTTGAGGAGGACGTGCCGCAGTCGGCTCGTCCGAGCGAGCCTCTCTCAGAGCTGCTCAACCAAACCAGGCGACTGCTGGATGAGCTGCAGATGCAGACCCTGCTGAGGGAATGGCGGAGAATCTACGCCAGCTTCAACAAGACACAGTTCACCGTTGCGGTTGTGGGCCACTTCATGCGCGGCAAAAGCACGTTGATCAATCGACTGCTTGGAGAGGATGTCTTGCCGGTCGGAGTCATCTCCGGCAGCGGGTTTCTGGCCGAGGTCGTGGCCAGCGAACGCTCCACCCTGGCTCTCTTGCGGCCGGACGGCGAGCAGCGCTATTCCTTGACGCAGGAGACCTGGTCCGATCTTGCCCCCGCGCTGCAGCAGGGCAAGCGGCTGTTGCAGGGGAGGATCGAGCTTCCCAACCCATGGCTGAAGGAAGAGGGCATCCGCCTGATCGATACGCCCAGCGTCGAGGATCTGAGCGAAGAAAGCGCATACGCCGCGGTCGACAAGATTGCGACTTGCGATGCCACCCTGGTGGCCGTCAGTGCTGCGATGGCCATGAGCCTTACCGAAAAAGCCTTTGTCGAAGAGCATTTGCTGGCTCGCAAGATCCCTCGCGTGGCTGTGGTTTTGACCCGTTTGGATGAGGTCCGAGAGTCCGAACGCGGCAGAGTGGTCGATTTCGTCCGTCGAAAGATCCAGCCCTGGGGATCCCAGGTCGCCCTCTGCGCAGCTCATGGCGAGGAAGTGCTCAATGAGGAATCGCGAGCAAAGCTTGAGGCCGCCGGGCCCGAGGGCATCCGAGGCTTGATCAGCCAGTGGGTCGCGTCAGGAGAGCATCGCGAGCTGGTGCAGACGCAGGTCCGCCTGAGCTTGCGCCGTCTGCTGCAACTGCTTCAAAACAGCTTAACGGACCAAGTCGAAGCCGCCGGGCAGCAGCAGAGGCAGCTCAGCAAAAGAGCGAAGCGTCGCCAGAGGGATGTGGAAGAAGCAGGGATGTCTTGGGGTGAGATCATCACGGAACTGCGCCTTCGCGAAAGAAAGGCGATGCAGCTGCTGGATGCGGAAACCAGCCGACAGCAAGAGGCTGTAATCGAACGCCTGACCTTGTCATTGGAAACCTCGCAGGATCCGCGCAAGTGGTGGGACACCATGCTCGATCACAAGCTCAAGCAGGAGCTTGAGAAGGGCATCCAGGCGGTAGAGCGGCCTTTGAGCGTTCAATTGGCTCGTGATGCAGAGTGGCTCGACCGAGAGATGCACGAAAAGTTCTCGGTGTCCTCCCAGGCGGCACGCTCTTCCGCCGGACTTTATGCACTGCAGCACAACAAGCTGAGCGATGCCAGCGACCTGCACGACTTGAGCCGGGTGCGCCTGTTCACTCGACTCGGGGCCGGAGCGGCGGCAGTTGCCGTCTACGGCGTGTTCGGCTTCCTATACGGGATGACATTCGGGATCTTGTCCGGCGTTATCAGCGACCATTACATCAAGACCCGCATCGGAGCCCAGAAAAAGGTTTTGTCGCAAAGGCTGACCAAGGCAATGGAGGAGTCCTTCCGTCGCGCCAACAGGGGCGCATTCAAACGCCTCAAGGGCTTCTACGCTCAACTAGCATTGGAGCTGGAAGGCCAGGAAAAAGTCTGGCGGGAGACTCAGAAGGAGCTGCTGCAGCGCTCCGCAGGCTCGAAGGAACAAACGGACACAGTACGGCTGGAGCAGATTCACTCTGAAGTCGATCGTATTCTAGGAGCTTTGAGCATGTAAGCATCAGCGGAGGAAAACATGAGCGGCGTTCCGAACCTTCAGAGAGTTCAGTCCACAGATCGATACGAAGCCTTTCGGACTCAAATGGATCAACTCGTTTGCCTGGCGTCCATGGCCGACCAGTCCTTCGGCGATCTGGAACTTAAGGATCCTGAGAGCCGCACCAAGATGCTGATGGGCAAACTGGCTGAAGACAGCTTCAAAGTCATGGTGCTTGGCGAGTTCAAGAGGGGCAAGAGCACTTTTATCAATGCCTTGCTCGGAGTGGATCTCCTCCCCTCCTACGCCGTGCCCTGCACAGCAGTGATCAATGAGATTCGTTGGGGGATAAGAAAGAGCGCTACGCTGCATTTCTGCTGCCCACTTCCTGAGAAGCTGCCTAAGGAGATTCCCGCCGCCGTTCGGGAACACTTGAAGCGGCGTTCCTCTCAAAGCGAGCCGGCCGCACCGTTGGAAATCGCAACCGACGAGCTCGAGAGCTTCGTCACCATCCCGTTTCCTGAGAAAGACCAAGCGGAGTCAGTGGCGGAGTCGCCCTACCAGAAGGTCGAGATCGAATGGCCCCTGGACCTGTGCAAGCGAGGCGTTGAAATCATCGACTCGCCCGGGCTGAACGAACACAAGAGCAGAACCTTGATCGCCAAGGACTACATCGGCAAAGTCGATGCCATCATATTCGTCCTCTCTTGCACCGCTCTCGGAGGAAATCTGGAGATGCAGGTTATCGAACGCGACCTGATCGAGTCGGGACATGACCACCTCTTCTTCGTCTGCAATCGTTTCGATGAGATCCGCAGCGAAGAAAGGGAACGCATCCGCCGCTTCGGCATGAGCAAATTGAGCTCCTATACCAGACTCGACGAAGGGGTCTTCTTCATGTCGGCCCGGCAAGCGCTCGATGGGCGGCTTCGAGGGGAAGGCGAACTGGTCCAGCGTTCCGGCATCGCGGCCCTTGAAGAGGCTCTGACCAGCTTCCTGACCAATGACCGAGGCCGCGTCAAGCTCCTGCAGCCGGCCAGAGATCTACAAAGGCTGCTGTTCGAGGTCCGGCATGAGGAAATCCCAAAGCGAACTGAGCTCTTGAATCACAACCTCTCGCAGCTCGAGGAGGATTACGAGAAGGTCAAGCCGGACCTCGAGATGGCGGAGCGCACTCGAGATCAGGTCTTGAACAGCCTGAAGAGTCATGCCAAGCTGCTTTCAGAGGAGGTCTATCTTCGAGCTCGCGGCAAGCTCAAAGAGATCGCGGATGCCATCCCAGAGTGGGCTGAGGCCCTTGAAGTGGAGAATCGCTTCAAACTCTTCGGTTCAGACTCGAAAGAGAAACTGGTGAGCGAGGTTACGCAAAAATTCAAAGGGCGCATCGACGAAGATTTGCAAAAATGGCAGCAAAGCTGCCTGAAACCTCTGGCAGAGCAGCGGGTTGAGCAAATCACCCGCGATATTCGCAGTCGAGTCGAGCAGTTTTACGCCAAGGTGGCCGAGACCAACGCGGTCCTGACAAGCGACATGAAGGTCGAAGGCGACGTGGTCGAGGAGGCTTCGGGCGCCGAGCGTTTTTTTGCCGCACTGGCGGGCGCTTCACTCAATCCCGGCCTGGGGGTTCACGGCTACCGGCATGGCTTCCACGGCATGCTTCCGGCTCTGTTGACTCAGGTGGCCACAGCTGCAGCGCTCTACTTTGTAATCGGCATCACCAATCCGCTTATTGTGTTTCCCCTGGTGTGGTCTGCCGGCATTTTTCACGGCAAGCTCAGAACCGAGTCTCTGACTGAAAAGGCCAAAAAGGAAATCGGCAAAAGGATCGCCGAACAATTGCGGAACAACCTCTCCGAATCAGCCTCCAAGATCTCCCGAGAGTTTGAAAAACAAACAGATATGATGGCAGAGTTGGCAAAGCGAAGTCTTGATGCGGAGATTGACGGCATCCGCCAACGAGTCGAGGCTGTGCTGGAAGTCAAGCGCAAAGGCGAAGCGGACGTTGAGAAGCAGCGGAAGAAGATCGAAGATGCCGCGATCCGTTTGGTAGAAATTGACAAGCAACTCACAGAGTTCCTATTGCTGCATACATCCAGCTAGCTTCTCTGACCTTTGCGGCCGCCCTCCGCGCCCTCTGCGGTTCAGTCCCCTCACTCGCTGTTCCGCTCATAGGGAATGATGTTTTCCCACTCCGATGCATCCGAACGCGCCACCACGGCCATGACCGGCTCGCTGTCGGACATGTTGAAGACTTCGTGAGGGACTCCGGGCTCGATGTAGATGAAATCGCCCGCCGAGTTTTCGATGCTTCGGCGCAGCCCAGGCCCGTACTCATGGCGCACGTTCCCCTTCAGGATGTAGAGCATCACTTCGAAATCCACGTGGATGTGGGCCTTGGCCACCCCGCCGGGAGGGATGGTGGCCACGTTCATGGAAAGCTTGCGCGAGCCCACATTCTTTCCCGACATCCCGTCCTTGTAGGTGATGCCGTTCCAGGACCGCCAGGTCTCAGGCGCACGGATGACTAAAATCCCATCATGGCCTTGGATGTTTTTGGACAGGTCTTGGTCTCTTTGCAGCATGGGTCGTTTATAGCACAGGGCGGAATGCCCACCTAACCCGGATTTCCGCCATTTTTCGAAATAATTTGAGGAAAATTGCTTTCTGACAGCGTCTAATCCAGAGTAGGAGAGCAGAGCCTTCTGCTCGGTGCAATGCTCCCATGTTCTTTTGATTTCAAATGGGGAGGTGATGAGAAGCACTCGAGCCGGGCCTTCTTGCTGTCTCCAAGATCCAATTCCCCCAGAGGAAGGCCAGCAACGTCATCGCCGCTGGAGGAAGCAGATGGAACAGGCCGACAGGTTTGACGGTGACGTACCAGTTGAACGGGAGGCAATGAAAATGAGGAATCTATTAGGGAAAAAGAAGTGCTTGCTGACTGTAGTTTTCTTGGCGGCAACGAGCGTCGCCCTTGCTCAATCGGATGAGGAGACTTTTCAACAATTCCAATTCAACTTCTCGACGCCAGGAGCCCGAGCAAGCGCCATGGGGCGGGCTTTCGTCGGTTTGGCGGACGACGCCAGCGCAGCGGTCACCAATCCAGCCGGATTGGTTCTCCTGACCAAGCCTCAATTCTATTTCGAGTACAAGCACACTGAGCTGCGCTCGCGCAGACTGGCTTTGGATGACTCCTTGTCAAGCCTTGAAACCACCACCTTCTATGCCAATCTGGATCAGTTTTCCTTTTTCAATTTCACTTATCCAGTGAGCGAAAAGGTCTCCCTGGCTTTTACCCGGCACGAATTCTTGAATTACGAAGAGGAGTTTATCCTGGGTGCCCGTGACATTCCAGAGACCACCTTCTTATTCCTTCCTGTACAGGGCAGCCGGGATTTTCAAGGGGTGAGCTATGCCGGCTCGGCGGCTTTCTCGCTGCATGACACCTTCAGCCTGGGCCTCACGATCTCTGTCGACCGGCTGAAGGCTAAGACGGCACGCAACCTCCTGCCCTTTGCCGGTGAGGGTGCTCGCTTCAATACGTCTATTGACGACGAGGACACAAAAGTCGGATTCACACTGGGAGGCCTATACAGGCCTTCGGGCAGTTTCTCGTTGGGCGCCACCTATAGCAGGGGATCCAAGTTCAACGTCCAGGAGGATCTCGTCATTTTCCCCGGCGTCTTCGATATACCGGGCACCATGAACATTCCCTTCAATGTACCTGACAGAGTCGCTGTCGGCTTCTCCGGCCGACCTCATAACAGGCTTCTCTTTGTTTTTGATGTAACCTACATCAAGTATTCGGACTTGGTGCCGGACGACTTTGTGGTGAATCAGAATTTTCTGAACGAATCCTTCAACCGTTTCGTCGAAGAGAACTTCCCAGGTGCCCCTCTTGCTGAGATTTTCTTTGATTGGAATGCCGACGACTATGCCATCGACAATGCGATTGAGACTCATTTCGGGGGGGAGTGGAATTTTGTCAGCCGCAGACGAGTCCAATCCTTCCTGCGAGGTGGTGTCTTCACCAACCCCGATCACAGCCTCCGTTTCGTGGGAGAGACAAATACGGGACAGCCGATCGACGATCTGGCCCAGCGTGCCCAGTTCAACACCCTGCCCGACGACAACCAGATCGGGTGGACCTTTGGCGGAGGGGTCACCCTGGGGCAGCACTTTCAGGCCGACGCGGCTTACCTCTCCATCGATCCGTTCGACGAGCTGGTCCTTTCAGTGGCCATCCGACTGCCCTGAGGCCTGACAGCTCGGGTCTTTGGGATGAGAAGCCTGGAGTCCATTCCGCAACGGCAGGAATCTGCGCAGAACAATGATCATTCACGCCGCCCTCTCTGACACAGGCCGCAAGAGAAAGGTGAACCAGGACCATTACGCCGTCGATGCCGAAGTCGGATTCCACCTCGTGGCTGACGGGATGGGTGGGCATGCGGCGGGCGGGAGAGCCTCCAGGCTCACGGCCGAAACCATTTTGGACTTTGTCCGGCTGGCCAGCAGAACGCGTGAGCTGACCTGGCCTTTCGGCTACGACGTGCAAAGGACATTCGAGTTCAACGTCCTGAATACGGCGCTGCGGCTGGCCAACGCCAAGGTCGTGCAGGCTGCCGACGAGCAGGTCGGCTTCGCGGGCATGGGGTCGACTGCCGTGGTGGCCTGGGTCCGGGATGGCCGTGTCTTCTACTCCCACCTGGGCGACAGCCGCCTTTATCTGTTGAGGGGGGGCAGCCTGCGGCAACTGACCGAAGACCACTCGCTGGTTCAGGAACAGATCAAAATGGGGATGATCAGCGAGGAACAGGCCCGCGATCACGCTTTGCGCAATGTCGTCACTCAAGCTGTCGGGGTGCACAGCAAGCTGGACATTGAAGTCGAGCAGATGGATCTTCAGGATGGAGATCGGCTGCTGCTGGCCAGCGACGGGCTGACTGACCCGCTCAACGACGCCGCGTTACTGGAGATCCTGACGGGTGAGCCGGATTTGCCGGCAGCCTGCAAAAGGTTGGTGGACTCGGCCAATCAAGCCGGCGGCAGGGACAACATCACAGCTGTCCTGCTGCACTACAGCAGCTGACCATGGCCTCGATCATCAAGAAGTTCGGCAGGTACCAGATCGAGAAGATCCTCGGCCAGGGTGCCATGGGTGTTGTCTACAAAGCTAACGACCCCCTGCTGGAACGCCCTCTGGCCATCAAGGTGATGAGCTCCGCCGACGAGGAGACCACCCGCCGTTTTTTTCGCGAGGCCCGGACCACGGCAGTGCTCCGACATCCCAACGTCGTCTCCATCTACGACATAGGCGAAGAGGACAAGCAGCCCTATTTCGCCATGGAGTACCTGGATGGCGACGACCTGGGGGCATTCCTGAAGAGGGAGGATCTCTTCCTGCCCTTCTCCTGGAAGATCCGCAAAATCATCGAAGTCTGCCGCGGGCTGCAGCACGCCCATGACGAGGAGATCGTCCACCGCGACATCAAGCCCTCCAACATCCGTGTGACGCGGGCGGGTGTGGCCAAGATTGTGGATTTCGGCGTGGCCCGGCTGAGATCGTCGGAAATGACGGCCACCGGCATGCTGATCGGAACGCCCTCCTTCATGTCTCCCGAACAGATCATGGGCGTCCGCGACTTGGACGGCCGCAGCGACCTGTTCAGCGTGGGGATCCTCCTCTATGAGCTGATCACCGGCCGCAAGCCCTTTGACGCCGACGATTTCCGGGCCGTCATGTTCCAAATCAGCAATGCGCCCCACCCGCCCCTCAGCGACAGTTTTCCGGGGTGTTCAAAGGAGCTCTCCTCGATACTCGACCGGGCTTTGGCCAAGAAACTGGAGGACCGATTCCAAAGCGGCGCTGAAATGGCCGACGCCCTGCAAGTCTTTCTCCAGCGCCTGCCTTCGCTGTGCGCGAATCTCCGTCAGGAGTTCGAAAGCCGGAAGGAAAAGCTCAACAAGCTGCGCGAAGAGGAAGGGCTTGAGGAACTGGCCAACAGCCTCGAGCCCGGACTGCTGAAGGCGCCGGCCTCCACTCAAAAACTGGATGCCGATCTGGTGCAGGACTTCGGGCTCGACTCCGAGGCTTTGGATCAGGCCTCAGATTACGGGATTCTGTTGCAAAGCCACGCCGAACTCTCTCGGCGGCTGGCGAGAGTCGGCGAACTGCGCGAGAAGTTCAAGGAGTTTCAAGAGGGGCTTCAGAACTGCAAGAGACTTTTCGAGGATAGTCAATGGCAGCGATGCCTCGCCGACTTGGACCCTTTGTTGAAGGACTTCCCCAACCATCCTGCGGCAGTGCAGCTCAGGCAGCATTGCCTTGATCGGCTGGAAGCCGAAAAACGGGAGGCAAAAAGACAGTCGGCGCTCAAGGAGGCCTTGCAGAACGCTAAAAAGGCATTGCAGGAGGGGCAACCAGTATCAGCACTGAATGAGGTCCAGCGTGCTTTGGAGCTGGATCCCGCCAACAGCCTTGCCGTCGACCTGAAATCCCGCGCCGAGAAAGCCCGCCAAAATGAAGAGAAGCTCCAGGGGTACCTGGAAAAGGCTGTTGCAGCCCACCAGGAAGGCCGTTTCCAGGACTGCCTGAAGGCGGCCCGATCGGGGCTGAAGCTTCAGCCCGACTACCGCCAACTGCAGGACTTGGCGGACAAGGCCGACCGGCAATTAAAGAAGTTCGCCGAGGCGGACAGGCTCTTGGAGTGGGCCAAGGATCAGGCCAAGGTCGATCTGCTGGAGGATTGCCTGCAATCGGTGGCCCGAGGCCTCGAATTGGTACCCGAGCACCAGGGCCTGCTCGATCTGCAACGCCAAACCAAGCAACAAGTGCAGCAGCGCAGCAAGGTCCGGGATCTGTTGGAGCAGGCCGGCGCCCAGTTGCAGGAGCGCTCCTACAGCAGCGTCCTCAAGACCGTTCAGCAAATTCTGGACCTGGACCCCGCCAACATCGAAGCCGCCGAACTGGCGGCGCGAGCCCATCGGACCCTGCGTCAAAAGGACCAGGCCCGCAAGAAGCTCGCCCAAGCCCGACGCTTCTTCGCCAGCGGCAACTATCCCGGCTGCCTGAAGGCCGTCCAGGACGGATTGGAGCTGGATCCGGACAGCTCGGACCTGAAGGCTTTGCAGGAAAAGGCTCTGCGCCGTGTTGAAGAGGATAAACAGGCCGCCCAGCGCCTCAAGCAGGTCGAGCAGCATCTGAGCCGGGCCCGTCAGCATGCCCAGTCAGGCGATTTCAAAGCCAGCCTGGGCAGTGCCCGCAAGGGATTGGATCTGCAGCCGGATCATCCTCAGCTGCTGGAACTGCAGGAGCAGGCCCGCAGCCAATTGGATCGTCGAGATCGGTTGGAGGCTCTGCTGAAGGAGTCCGGCGAGTCTCTCGAGCAGAACGATTTCGCTGCTGCGCTGAGCAGGGCCGAGCAAATCCTGGCTGAGGCGCCGGACCACCAGCAAGCCAAAGATCTCGTCGCCCGCGCCCGGCAAGGTTTGGAGCGCCAGGAGCGATTGGCCCGGATATCGGCTCGGACTCAGGAGTGCATTGGAAGCAAGGATTTCGAAGCCGCTCTGCAGAGCGTCGATGAGGGGCTCTCCATTGCCCCTCAAGACTCCCGTCTGCTTCAGCTTCAGGAGCAGGCGCAGCAAGGAATCGACGCACTTATTCAGGTTCAGGCCTTGCTCGAAGAGGCGCGCAGCAAGCTGGAGGACGAAGAGTATTCCGAAGTTCTGAGGATCGCAGCGGAACTGGAGGAGGTTTCGCCCGGGTTGCCTGAGGCCCATCAACTGGAGCGGGAGGCACGTCAAGGAAAGGACCGCCGGACCCGCCTGGAAGGGCTGCTGGCCCGGGCTCGCCCTGCGGCGTCGGCAACCGACCGGACCACGCGCCAGGAGCTGGAAAACTGCCTGCAGGCGGCTCAAGAAGGCCTCGAATTGGTATCCGACCATGAGGAGTTGAAGCAGCTTCAGGAGCAGGCCGAATCTCATTTGCTCAAGTTGGGGAGCCAAGCTGAAGAGTGGCGCAAAAAGGCCCGGGGCCATTTGGCGGGGAATGACTTTGCCGCGGCCTTGGAGATCGTTGCCCACATGCTCAAGCGCGATCCCGAAAGCCAATCTGCAATCCAGCTTCAACAGGAGGCGCGCAAAGGCCTGGACGAAGAAGTTCGTCTGCGGGAGGTGGAGGAACTGGAAGCAAAGGCTCTGGCCAGCGCCGAGTCCGGCGAGCTGGAGCCCTGTTTGAGAATCATCGATCAGGCTCTCAGGCTGGATCCGCAACGCCCTTCGCTGATCGATTTGAAGGAACGCGTCAGCCAAGAGCTTGCCAAAGGGCGGCAGGTCGAAGAGATTGCCTCCAAGAGGAAGCTCGCCGACTGGAATCTAAGCAAAGGCCGGCTGGCAAAGGCCGGCCAGTCCATCCGGTTTTTGCAGCAGCACGATCCGGATTCTGCCCAGACCCGTTCGCTTTCCAAGCAGCTCAAGGAGTTGAAAGCCCAGCGAAGGCGCCTGCAGCAATACGTGGCCGCCGGTGCCGCAGCTGTCTTACTGATCGGTGCCGTCGCGCTCTGGCTGTTTGTAACTCCACCGCCGCCTGAGGTCAGCTTCAGCCTTTACCAAGTACAGCCGGGCGATACGATGGAAATCATCTCCGGGCGTTTGGGCGTCAGCCTAGAGCAGATGGCAGCCAGCAACGGCGTGACGATTGATGACGCCGTCTACCCCGGCCAAGTCCTGCGATCGATGCCGCCGCCCGAGGATTCCGGAACTCTGCTGCTGAGCTTTGCGCCCTGGGCCACCATTCAGTCCATTGCCAACGAAAGCGAGGAAGAGGTCTTGCTGAATCCGGGCCTCACGCCCCTTCGCCTGACCCTTCCCGCCGGAGAGTACGCCGTTGAGGCTATCAATCCGGCAAACCAGCAACCCCTGAACTTCAAGGTGCGTGTCGAGGCCGGAGAAGTGAAGCGGGAATTCCGGCACTGGCCGGGCTTTGAGATGGAAACAGGGCTGAGCCAGCTTTTCAGTCAGGGCCAATGAGCGCATTGCGCTTTCAAGTCCCTGCAGATGCCACTGGTAGAGACACGGTTGAGGGCAATCATGTCCGACAAGCACATCCAGCTGATCGGGCGCGGGCTTTTCGCGGTGCTCTTGCTGACGGCTCTCAGCACAGCAGCGCCCGACTTGATGGGGCAGAGATGGCGCGCTCCCTACCAGGAGGGAGTCAAAGCTGTCGAACAGGGCTTGCGCAGCGGCGCACCGCCTGGCGATCCTGTCTGGCAGCGTGCGGTCGAGCAGCTTGAAGAGGCGATCAGAAGAGATCCTGAAGCCGGTTTGCGAAAGACCCGGATTGGCACCTTTTGGAGATCTTACTTCCCCTACTACTACCTGGGGATCGCCCTGCTTAAAAACGGAGAGCTGCAGAAGTCCGAAGAGGCTTTCGAAAAAGCCCGCAGTTTCGGCGAGGTCACTCAAATGGCTGACCTGAGCGCCCAGTTGGATGGTTACGAAAGAGAATTGGCCGATCTGATCGCGGATGCAAGCCAGGTTGAGCCGAGTGCCTTTGAGGTCACGGTGGAGCAGGCCCAGGCAGCACTCGCCGACAGCCGCTTCAGGGATGCCATCAGCCTGTTCAATGAAGCGGAAGACTTGAGCCGATCCGACTTTTCGGAAAAGAACCTCGATCGGCAGCGCCAGCAAGCCAGGCAGGGCCTTTGGAACCGGCTGGTCGATGAGGCCCGTCGGCTGGCCAACGACGGCAGGCTGGAAGAGGCCAAGCAACGTTTCCTGGAGGCCGAGGGCATCCTGCCGGGCCAGCAGCAGGTGAGTACGGAGTTGGCCGAGATCCAATCCCGGCTGGGCAGCTACGGCGAATCAATCCGGCAGGCCGAGCAAGCCGCCAACCGACAGGAGTGGCAGAGGGCCATCGACCTCTACTCACGCGCCCAAGAAGCCGATCCAAGGCAGGCCAATCAAGACGGCCTGAGTTCCAGGATCGATGAACTGCATTCCAAGCTGGGGGTTGCCGAAGCCTCCAATGCCTGCACCAACGCCTACCGGGAAGGCGCTTTCGCTGACGCGGCCCGGCTTTGCGGCCAGCTTTCGACTCCTCAAGGACGCAACTTCAAGCGTCTCGCCGAGTCGCGGCTGGTCTTCCAGCAGGCCTTGGATCACGAAAGCAGCCGGGATTACGAGCAAGCTGAACCGCTTTACAAACGGGCCGTCGATCTGGATGAGAGCTATGATCAGGCCAGCCGGGCGCTCAAACGCCTTCGGGACTACCGGCAGGTCATCAGCAGCGTCCGCGATCGATCGAGCAGCACTGCCCGGCCCGATTCCTTGAAGGAAGCCTTGGCCGATCTTTCCAGAGCCCAGAGCATCGATTCGGGACGGTTCGCAGCGGATTTGGAGGCCCAGCGGCTTCAAGAGGCGATTCAGCGACGCTTGAACGTCGTTGGACCGGATCCGGAAGACCCTCCAGAGCCTCCTGACGAGAAGTCTCTTTTGAAGCAGGCCTTGGCAGCCGTTTACCAGGGACGCGCTGCGGAGGCCCGCCAGAGCCTGGAGTCCGCTTGGCAGGGCGGGCTCGACAACGCTCACCTGCATGCCATGCTGGGGATTGCCTATGCCAGCTTGGCATTTGAAAGCGGCGACTCAAAGGCCTTTCGAAAATTGCGCTTGGATGCGATCGCCAGCTTCCGCAAGGCCCGGGAAAAGGATCCGGACTACGCCCTGCCGCAGAACCTGTTTTCGCCCTTGCTCGTCCAGCTTTTCAATCAGGCCAAAAATGAGTCCCCGGAATAGTCAGGCTGTTGGAGTTCAGTGACATTCTGCTTCTGCTGAAAAACACAGAGGCCACCGCCGGGCTTGTCCCGGTTCGGGCTCTGTTTAGTAACCAGAACCGGTTAATGGCCGGGATCCCAATCGCCGGCTAATGGTAGCGAGCGACCTCATACCTCCAAAGAGTTTCTGATCTGGAGATTCGATTGGCCCTGGAAGGGCGTTGGATATTAGCCGGTGGTCAGCCGCCTCGGG
>JANQFM010001080.1 GCA_028277865.1 Acidobacteriota bacterium | reverse complement strand
CTTCGCCGCAGACGGCTTCACCACCGGCTAATATCCGAGGCCCCCGCCGGGGCCGGTTTAGGGAGGCGGATCGCTTCTTGACAGTTTTGTGAACTTCTTGCGGGCCTAGGCGGCCCTAGGCGGCGGACCATTGAACGCTTTGGAGGGATTTCCTGTCCCAATTTGGCGTGCGGAAATCAGCTGTTTGCGAAGAATTCGAGTACACTCTGGAGGAAAGCATGTCCAGTCAATCGCGGATCATCCCCCCATCGCGGGGAGGGTCCTCGAAATAGGAGGTCCATCGATGCGCCTGATTCGTTTATTGAGTTTGTCCCCGTTGCTCTGCCTGCCTTTGTGCGCCCTGCTGCTGGCCTATCCGGACGGTCCCGATCCCAAGCTGACCGGAGGCTTTGGGGAACAGAACTGCCTGAAGTGCCACCAGGGCAATGCCCTCAACGCGGGCCGCAGCCTGGGGGGCGTTTTCCATGTCCAGGGGGTGCCGCGGGAATATGAGCCGGGGCAAACCTATCCCCTCAAAGTCGTCATCGGTCAGCCCGGCCAGTCGCGATGGGGATTCGAGTTGGGTGCCCGCTTCGCCGATTCGCAAAGCCAGGCGGGTGTTCTGGCCTCGGCTGACACAGACACCCAGCTCATGCAGGAGGACGGCATCCAGTATCTGATGCATACTGAGGACGGGACCCGGGCCGGGCAGCAGCACGGCCCGGTCGAGTTTGACTTCAACTGGACTGCGCCGGAAAGCGGCGGCCAGATGGTGATCTTCGCCGCCGCCGGCAATGCTGCCGACGGAGACGGCTCCGAGGACGGCGACTTCATCTATACGGCCGGGGCGGCCAGTGTTCCGAGCGGCGTACAGCCGGAGGTTGCGCCTGTGGTGGCCGGCTCTTCAGCCGAGAAGCCCGGCTTTGAAAGGCGGGTGGAAACGCCTGTGCTGATCAGCATCCCCACGCCTGTGGACCGCCGCAGGGGCGATTTTGAAGTCAAGATCCAGCACCGTTTCTTTGACGGCATCGATTCCGGCGCCGGCCAAGCCTTCGGAATCGACTCGGGCGCCAACATCAACCTGGGGATCCGATATTCCCTCAGCGACCGCCTGAGCGCCGAAGTGACGCGCGAGCGCTTTCAGCAGATCGTCACCCTGTCGGGTGCCTACGAAATCCATCACGGAGAGCGCTGGCATCTGGACTTTCACGGCGGCGTAGAGGCGACCCGCAATTTCCAGCGCCACTACTCGCCCTTCCTCCAACTGGCGATGGCCTTCGACGCCCGGCAGGTGCGCTTTTACATCACGCCCACCATGGTCTTCAATTCACGCAACGACCAGCAGGTGTTTCCCGACGACAACATTTTCACCAACCCCGAGGACAACCACACCTTTGCCCTGGGGTTGGGTGCCGACGTTGCCGTCAACCCCTGGTTTTCGCTGGTGGGCGAAGTCATCCCCCGAGTGGCCGGCTTCGGCAACCTGAGGTCGCGTGACGACCCGGCCTTCGGCGCCGGAGTCAAGATCCGTTCCTGGGGGCACGTCTTCTCTGTCTTCGTCTCCAAAAGCCGGGACTTCACTCCCGCCACCTACGCCCCCAGCGCTTTTCGCGAAAACGACGATGTCTCGCTGGGATTCAATATCTACCGGCGCATCCGGTAGGGCAGTTGTCAGTTGTCAGTTGTCAGTTTTCAGTCAGAGAGAATAATCCTGTTGAAGCCTGACGCCTCTCTGAAGCATTCGGAATGCGGCTGCGTATAAACTCTCATTCATGACATGACGAAGAATGGGGAAGGCATGCCAAGGAAGATCGATTGGACTCGTGTTTGGTGCGGGATTTTGGCTCTGTTGACTTTGTCCCTTTCGTTCACTGCTGCAACCCTGCAGGCGCGCCGCGACGGCAAGGATATCGATGCTGACAAGTCGGTCCTGACCGAAGGACTGCGCTGCGCCGACGGCGGATGCCATGATGACGCCTCGGGCAGTACCTTCAACCGCTTCGGTTCGGTCGATATCCTGAACCTGCCTGAGTCCTATCAATCCGGCCAGGCTTACGACCTTTCCCTGCAGATCGAGGGTCCGCTTTCGGCAAGGGTCTTCGGCTTTCAGCTAGCCGCACGCTTTGAGGACGGCAGCATAGCTGGCAGCTTGATCCCTTTGGCCTCGGGCGTCCAGACTCACCAGATCGAAGGAGTCGACGTGTTGCTGCATTCCCCTTTGCCGCTTGACTCCGGTGACGTCCCGTTTCGCTGGATTGCGCCTGAGCAGGCACTGGGCGATGTCATCTTTGATGTTGCAGCCAACGCCGCCAACGACAACCAGGATCCCTCCTTCGACCACATCAGCACCAACCGGGCTCTGGTGGCTGCTGCGCAAGCCCCTCTTCCGACCGTGGACAGCTTCTTTGCCCAGGTGGGGGACGGCATTGCAGGCGACATTCGTTTCCAAACCAGTGTCATCCTGGTCAATCGGGGTCCGGACACCACTGTCCAACTCGACTTTTTCGATTCATCAGGCACAGCCATGACGCTGCAACTCGGCGAGCTGGGAATGTCCTCCTCTTTCCAGATTCCTCTGGCGGAGGGCGCCTCTTTTTCCGGCCAAACGTCTGGCAGCCAAGGATTGCAGGTCGGCTATGCTCGCCTTCGGGCGCCCGAAGGCGTCGGAGGGACGGCGGTTTTCGCGCGTTCGGAAGCCGATTCCGGGCTGGTTCTCTTCGAAACGGGTGTTCCCGCTTCGCGGCCCCTTTTGGCCTTTTCCCTTTTCAGCGACGAGGTCGGAAGCCGCCAGACCGGTTTGGCGCTGGTAAATCCGAACTCTGAAACAGCCACATTGACCGTCCGGCTATTCGACAAGCAAGCTGTCGAACAAGCCGGCTCGCCCATACAAATCGAATTGATGCCGTCCCAGCACCTGGCCCGTTTTGTGAATGAGCTGTTTGCCGGCCTGGAGGAGGACTTTCAAGGCAGCCTCAGCGTGGAAAGCGATCAGCCTCTGGCCGCCGTGACCTTGCGCCAGGACGACGATCCCACCCAACAGTTCCCTCAGGAAGTCCCTCTTTTGACTGCATTTCCAGTCGTCGCAGAGGTACCGGGTGGAAACTAGGGCCGCCTAGACGTAGCGAGCCACCTCATACCTCCAAAGAGTTTCTGATCTGGAGATTCGATTGGCCCTGGAAGGGCGTTGGATATTAGCCGGTGGTCAGCCGCCTCGGG
>JANQFM010001035.1 GCA_028277865.1 Acidobacteriota bacterium | reverse complement strand
AGGGCCGGTCAAGTCTGGAAGCTCAACCGGCCCCAGGCCAATCCCCATTTGGTTCGCATTGACAGGTATGGGATTGACCATTTCTGCAAGTATTACACGATCAGATTTGGCAGTCAACGAAGTAATTTTATTATTGTTTATGCATAAATTTTTGTCCATTATTAAGATTTTCCAGAGAATTCGAAAAAATGAATGCAGCATCACTGTGTTGACCTAAAATAAGCAAGCAAGGAACTCAGAACGTGAAACTCCCGAATCCATTCGGCATGCTCTTAATAGAAGTCTGGGCACGATGCCTGAATTGGCGGCGCTGCCATCGAAATGGGGACTGAACCGCTGTATTAGGAGGCTTGAAGCCTATGAACTGAGGGCCGGTCAAGTCTGGGGGGGCTCAACCGGCCCAAGGCCAGAATCGCTGCTGGTTTGCATCACTAGGTGTGAGACTGGCCATAAACACTACATTAGCACAAATACATTTGGCAGTCAATAAAAAACTTGTATCACTCCATCTATATCAGTTTATCCTATTTTCTTGAGACTCAATATTTTATGGAACAATGGACTGGATGAAATAGGATGAGAAAGCGGCTGAGAGAAATGATAGACTGCATGTGAGCTGCTTCTTTCCGATGGCATGGGTGGCGGTGGCGAATGGAACGAGGATCTCTCCCAATGATGCTGCGGTGTCTGATCGTGCTCCCCATCGTCGCCTCTTTGATTGCTGCCGCCCTTGCCGGTGGCCAAGGTGCCAAGGCCGACGACACCGCCCGTTCCAAGCCGGACCCAGCCTCCTTCTCGCCTGAAGTGCACTCGGATGGGCGCGTGACCTTTCGCTTGCAGGCACCCAACGCCAAGAAGGTCGTCCTTGTCTGTGAAGGATTGCAGCGCGGGATGCCGATGAGCAAGGATGAGCAGGGAGTCTGGAGCGTTACGGCCGGCCCCCTTGCGCCCGACATTTATTCCTACAAATTCTTTGTCGATGGGATCGTGCAGGCGGACTCTCACAACCCCCTGACCAAGCCGAGGGTCAGCGGCGGCCCCGAGAGCATGGTTCATGTGCCCGGGCCGCCCTCGTTGAGCTGGGAGTTGAACGACGTCCCCCACGGGATCCTCCACCGCCACCATTACCGCTCGAAAGTCATCGGAGAGGACCGCCGGTTCTGGGTCTATACCCCGCCCGGCTACGACCCGTCAGGCGGGCCGGAGTACCCCGTGCTCTATTTGCTGCACGGCGTCATGGAGGAGGCCCAGGCTTGGACGGCCGCGGGACGTGCTCACCTGATCCTCGACAACCTGATCGCCCGAGGCCGGTCGAAGCCCATGCTGTTGGTGTTTCCGCTCGGCTACGGCTTGCCCGATGCCCCTCGGCGAGCGGTCGAACTGCTCAGCGGGATGGCCGACCAGCGCAGGATCATGGACACCTTCACCGCCTCACTGCTTGAGGAGGTGATCCCCCAGGTTGAAAATGCCTACCGAGTCGTCAAAAACAGCCGGGGGCGGGCAATCGCCGGCCTTTCCATGGGTGGTGCCCAGGCGATCTACATCGGGCTGAATCATTCCGACCGCTTCGCTTGGATCGGCTCCTTCTCCGGCGCATTCCTGATGTACAGCCTCCCTTTCGACAACTGGTTTCCAGGCCTGGCTGCCGAGGCTGACCTTGGCTTCAGCCTGATCTGGATGGCCTGCGGCAAAAAGGACTTCCTGATCGGGATCAACCGCCGCTTCAAGGAGTGGCTCAGCTCAAAGGGTGTCCAGGCCAGTTGGACCGAAACGCCGGGAGGCCATGACTGGCCGGTCTGGCGGCGCCACCTCACCGACTTCGCGCCTCTTCTCTTCCGCTCGGAAGCGAAACAGGCGGAGCGATGAATCACATTGATGTTGAGAGCCGGTCAAGTGAAAGCTTTGCATGCTGGTCTTGCCCTTTGCGGGTGGAACAGGGATCAAGGAACACGGAACAGGGCGGCCTTCCGGCCCTCTTTAGATGAAGAGGCTTCATAGTGCCGTCTGCACTCAACCATCTTTTGGTTATTCCATAAGGAAATAACAGCAAGAAAAGATGCTTGAGGCAACATTGCCTGGCTGATAAACTCGCCACCGCTCGGAGATGTTCCGAAAGTCCATGCGCCAAGAGAACTCGGGCCGGACGCGGCGCGAGGCGATCAAGCCGGTCGGTCCGCCAAGGGAGGTCAACAACGATGAAAAAACTCAATCTGAATCTCGAAGACTTGAAAGTGGAGTCATTCGACACGCTGCCTCGGGCGTTGAATGACCAGGAGGGGACGGTCCAAGGCTACGGCACCCCTCCGCTGATTTCCTGCGGAGAGACCGCCTGCGACGAAACCTGCCTGAGCTGCGACCCCAGCTGCAACGGCACCTGCCAAGGCAATACCTGCGAAGGCACCTGCGGCCGAAGCTGCGGCGGCACCTGCGGCCATAGCTGCGGCGGCACCTGCAACACCTGCGGAGGGCTGAGCTGCGTGCCCACCTGCTTCAACTGGCCCGGCTGCGAAACAGGCACGCTTCCCTAACCGGGATTTCTCACGGGTTCTCTACTGCGGTGCCGCAAGCATCCGCCCTGACTGCGTTGCGTTCGGTCGGCCTGCTCGACGTACATAAAGTACGCCTGCGCGGGCCTTGGTCGCGACGCCTTGCCAGGGCGGCCCTTGCGGCTCCTCGCGACGACAACCCGTGATAAATCCGGGTTAAATCTCCACAGAAGGCTGGAGGCTG
>JANQFM010001016.1 GCA_028277865.1 Acidobacteriota bacterium | reverse complement strand
CATCCCGGGCACCGCTACAACATCGACGAAATCTCCCAGGGCCTGGAGGCCGCCCGCAAGTACTACTCCGAGTGGTTCTATCCCTATCCCTGGGAGGAGCTCAAGCTGAGCGAATTCCCCAATCTGGCCACTTATGCCCAGGGATTCGGGACCAATATCACTTTTTCCGAAGGGATCGGCTTTTTGACCCGCAGCGACCCCAAGACCAGCACCGCCTTCCTGGTCACCGCTCACGAGGCGGCTCACCAGTGGTGGGGCAATCTCCTGACGCCCGGACGGGGGCCCGGCGGCAACATCCTGTCCGAAGGCATGTCCCATTTTTCAACCATTTTGCTGATGGAGCAGGTCAAGGGGCTTCGTGAGCGGATCGAGTTCAGCAAGCGCATCGAGGAGCGCTACGGCGACAGCCGTCAGGTGGACTCCGAGCGTCCTTTGGTCAGGATCGACGGATCCCGCCCCGGCGATACCACGGTCACCTACGACAAGGGCGGCTGGGTTTTCTGGATGCTCTCCCAGCACATGGGGCGTGACAACATGCTGGCCGGCCTGCAGGAGTTCATTCGGCGCTACGAGCATGGGCCGGACTACCCGGTACTGCAGGATTTTACAGCCCTCATGCGCGAGTACGCCATCGATGCCGAGGCCTACGACCGCTTCGTCGATCAGTGGTTTTTCAACGTCGTAGTGCCCGAGTACCGCCTGGAGAAAGCCGTCTTGGAACAGGCAGGAGGCCAAGACCGCTGGCAAGCTTCAGTGACGGTCAAAAACCGTGGCAGCGGCCGAATGACGGTCGAGATCGCCGCATTGCGCGGTGAACGCTTCGAAGAGGACGGCTTGAAATCGGCTGATTACCGCGAAGAACGCCGAAGCGTCAGCTTGGGAGAGGGCGAGTCGGCCCAAGTGAATTTCGAGTGCGGGTTCGAACCGGACCGGCTGCTCGTCGACCCCGACGCCAAAGTGCTGCAATTGGAGCGGGACAAGGCTATTTGGCGGTTTTAACCCGTGAGAAATCCAAATTAACCCGAGTTAACCCCGGAGTTTTCTTTCTCGGTGCACTCTGTGCCTCTGTGGCTTCCTCATTGGGTGGCCCATTTCCTCTTGCACCACCAGCGCGTATGCGAGAGACTCCCTGTCCGGGAGGCTGAAATGAATCGACTGCTGGCTCTGTCCGTCCTGCTGCCAATTTTCCTGTACGGGTCGCTGCAAGCCGAGGTCCGCAGTATCCAGATCGAAAAGCGCGAGCCCGTTTTGGAGGGGCGGGCTTTCGGAGAATCCGGGACATACGAAAAGTTGAGCGGGACGATCACTTTCGAGTTCGATCCCGCCAACCCGCTCAACCACCGCATTGTCGACTTGCAAAAAGCGCCCCGAAACCAACGGGGGATGGTCGAAGCTGTGTCCGACTTTATGGTGCTGCGCCCCGAGGATCCCGCCAAGGGGTCTGGTGTGGCCTTGCTGGAGGTCAGCAACCGGGGCGGCAAGGCTTCATTGAGCTATTTCAACCGGGCAGCCAGAGGAAGCAATCCCGTCTCGCCGGAGCAGTTCGGCGACGGGTTGCTGATGCGCCGAGGCCTGACGGTCATCTGGGTGGGTTGGCAGCACGACGTTCCCCGCCAACCAGGCCGCCTGCGCCTGCGAGTCCCAGCGGCCACCAATGGGCCCGATGCCATTGAGGGCCTGGTACGCAGTGATTGGACTGTCGATCGCCCCAGCCAAGTGCTCCACCTGGGTCACCGCAATCACGTCGCTTATCCGGTGCTCGATCCCGACCACCCTGACAATGTCCTGACCGTACGAGACGGCCGCCTGGCGCCCCGCCGAGTGGTGCCCCGAACCCAGTGGCGCTTTGCCCGGCTCGAAGACGGCCAAGTCGTCGAAGACCGCACCCGAATACATATGCCTTCGGGCTTTCAGGCCGGCAAGATCTATGAACTCGTCTACCGGGCCGAGGATCCCCGCCTGGCGGGACTGGGACTGGCCGCTTTGCGCGACGTCATCTCCTGGGCCAAGCACGATCCAGCCTGCCCCTTCCCGATCCGAAAGGGGATCGCCTTCGGGGTGTCTCAAACAGGCCGCTTTCTGAGGCACTTCCTCTACCAGGGATTCAACACCGACGAGCAGTGGCGGCAGGCCTTCGACGGCATGCTCATCCATACCGCCGGCGCCGGCCGGGGCAGCTTCAACCATCGCTTCGCCCAACCGTCGCGCGACGCCCACCGCTACTCGGCCTTTTTCTATCCCACCGACATCTTCCCCTTCAGCGGCCCCGTTCAGACCGATTCTGAAACGGGCCTCAGCGACGGCTTGCTGGCCCATTTTCACAATCCGAAGCATATTCCCAAGGTCTTTTACACCAACACCAGCTATGAGTACTGGGGACGGGCTGCAGCCCTGCTGCATGTGACCCCTGACGGCAGCAGCGATGTGGCGCCGCATCCCAACGAACGCATTTACCACTTGGCGGGCGGGCAGCATTTTGTGAGCCGGTTTCCTCCGTCTCCCCAAGCCAAGCTTTCCGACGCAGTAGCCTATCGCGGCAATCCGCTCGACTTTTTGATCACTTTGCGGGCTCTGCTCGTGCAATTGCAGCAATGGGTGCGCGACGGGACTGAACCGGTTCCTTCGGCCTACCCCCGCATCGATCAAGGCACTTTGGCGGCCATCGATCAGATCCGCTTCCCCCACATCGCGGGCCTGGACTTCCCGAAGGTGATTCACGAAGCCTATCGAATGGACTACGGCCCCCGATGGCGCGATGGGATCGTCGATTTTCAACCGCCCCGAAGGGGCAGTCCGTTTGCCCGGCTGGCACCCCAAGTGGACGCTTTCGGCAACGATCTGGGCGGTTTGCGCAGCCTCGAGCTGCAGGTCCCCGTGGCCACCTACACGCCCTGGAGCCTGAGATCCGGGATGGCAGGCGGCAATGACGAGATTGCCGATTTCGTGGGCAATTACCTCCCCTTAGCGCCCACTGAAACGGAAAGGGAGAAGCGGCGGGATCCCCGCCCCAGCCTGCAGGGCCTTTACCGCGACAAGTCCGATTTCCTCAGCAAGGTCCAAGAGGCGGCCCGCTCCTTGGCTGCACGTCGTTTGATGCTTCAGGAAGACATCGCAAAGGCCGTCTCCCGGGCCGAAGCCCAATGGGATTGGGCGACCGGCAGCCACCCGGAAGAAAGATAGAACGTCAGTCGATTATAATGGCCAAGAGGGAAGTGCAAGGAAGGCCCACGGATGGTGAAGTTGTACGATGTCAAGCAAAAGCTGCACGGGGAGTCCTACGATGCAGTTTCGCTGCTTGCCCTGGATGCCGAGCCTGTCCTGGAGGAATTCGCCCACGACAGCGGATGGGAGCTTTCGCAGCTCATTTCAAGCCGCGATGCAGAGATCGAACCCGCATCAGAACCCGAAAAGACCATACTCCACGCCGAACTCAACGCCCCGCGCCACGGTTATATTTCGGTCGACTTCGTCCGTTATGAAAACAACCGCCTGGGGGTCGACAACAAGGTGGTGATCCGCGCCTGCTCTCCTCGCGGCGAATTGGCTGCCAGCGTTTTGAGGGGCCTGAAGCTCAAAGCGATGTCCGACGAGCGCCGCATCGAATTGCTGCGAAGCGAGTTGGACAGGTTGGCGCGGCTGATGGATTTTGCCTAGTGGAGTGTCAAGTCTGTCGGCGGAGTCCCGGGGGAGGTATTCGATTGGATATGCCCTCCCGGAGCGGCTATGATGGGAGTCGTTGTGGAAAACAAGCGCGAGTTTTTTCGCCTCAAGCTTTCGATCCCGTTCACCTTTTCGGTCATTGAATCGAAAGATTCACGTATTGCCACCAACCAGGTTTATACCCACCAAACCCAGGATATCAGCGGAGGCGGGCTGCGATTCGAAACCCATCTGGCACTGCAGGCCGGCGACCGGCTTCAGATCAGCCTGCACCTCCCCAGCATGATGCCCATCAAGGTCGATGCGGAAATAGTCTGGTCGCAATGGATCCAAACCCCCGAGGAGGAGCTGAATATCGGGGGCATCAGGTTCCTCGATATCGATGAGGAAGAACAGGACCGAATCATCGGCTTCCTCTTCCGAGCCCAAATCGAAGCCCGCAAAAAGTCAGGCGAATCGGAAACAGCAGAGGGCGTTTAGCCCGGATTTCTCACGGCTTGCCGTCGCGAGGGGCCGCAAGCGCCGTCCTGACAAGGCGTCGCGACCGAGGCCCGCGCAGTCGTACTGTCCGTACGTCGAGCAGGCCGAGGGAGCGCAACGCAGTCAGGGCGGATGCTGGCGGCTCCGCAGCAGGCAACCCGTGAGAAATCCGGGTTAGCCCGGCTTCCGGCTGCCGCTCTAAGAATGGTATTGCAGTCGCTTCTGTTCCCGCCTGAACCAGCCGTCCTGCATGGGCATGAAAGTCTGGCACTGGTCCATTCCGCCTCCGTAGACGTGAATGGTGATCGAAGTCCGGTCAGCCAGGGAGTTGGCAATGGTGTGATATTCGTAGGGAGGGATGAGGCTGCCCGACTCCCCCAGGTGCGCGTGAGCCACGTCGCAAGGCTTGAAGCGAAACAGGTCTCCCCTGCTCTCCAGCAAATCGTACTGGCAGACCTCGATTTCGCCTCGGAAGACACCTTCGACGCACCAAATCCCTGCGTGATCGTGCAGCGGTGTCCTCTGCCCCGGACCCCAGATCATGGCGATCACTTCATAGCCCCAGTCGGGGCTGCGGTGGACCAGGCGGCGTGCGTAGCAGTCCGCAAGAGGGCGGCAGGCCTCCTCCGGCAAAGAGACTTCGCCTTGGCTGATCAACCTGCTGAGGCAATCTTTGACTTGGTTGGTGATTTCCTGGACCGAATCGTACTGCACTGCCTGGTCCAACGATGAAACCAACCGTTCGGCGCCTGCCAGGCAACAAGCATTCATCATTTTCCCTTCCTTTCCCGTGATACGGATCATCCCCCGCAACTGTCGAGAGCCTACGTTAATGGACAAAACCCTTGATTTCAAGAGCTGCCTCTTGTCAGCAGCTCCCCCATCGTTGAGTATGAAGGCTGCCTGCGGCCCATTCCCGAAGTCCTCAAGCAAGCGGGCGCCCACGCTTGCGGCTTGCCCATGACCTGCGAAGGTGCGATTAATTCTGAGAATTAAGGGAACGCATTCTAGCATTGGGCGTCTTGGCGTTCCATGACGAGCGAGAAAAGAAAGGAAGTGCTTTGACTCAATCTGAGACACCGGCTACCCAGCCCCATCCTCCCGAGGACATCGTATACCCCGAGGCGATCCCCTTTGCGCTGGTTCACCTGGCTTGCCTGGGCATCTTGTGGACCGGCGCTGCGGCGACGGATTGGATGCTCTTCGGCATCCTCTATCTTTTGCGCATGTGGGCCGTGACGGCAGGGTACCACCGCTACTTTTCACACCGGTCCTTCAAAACCAGCCGCCTTTTCCAGTTCTTGCTGGCCTTCCTGGCTCAAAGTTCAGGCCAGGGAGGAGTCCTGTGGTGGTCAGCCACCCATCGTCGGCACCATCGCCACTCCGATACCATTGAGGACGTGCATTCGCCGGCGCGCCACGGGCTTTGGTTCGCGCACGTGGGTTGGGTCTTTACTCGAAAAAGGGGCAAGACCGATTACAGCCTGGTCAAGGACTTGCGCCGCTATCCGGAGCTGGTGTGGCTGGATCGACACCGTTTTGTGCCTGTATTCGTGCTGGCCTTGGCCACCTGGCTGGCCGGCGGCTGGTCAGCGCTTTTTGTAGGGTTCTTCCTCAGTACGGTGTTCCTCTTTCACGCCACTTTCTTCATCAACTCCTTGGCGCACCTGATCGGCAAGCAACGCTATGTGACGGGAGACGATTCGCGCAACAATCTCTGGCTGGCTTTGATAACGATGGGTGAGGGCTGGCACAACAATCACCATTTTTACCCCGCCTCCGTACGCCAGGGCTTTCGCTGGTGGGAAGTTGACCTGACATTCTATATTTTGCGCTTGTTGGCGGTCATGAGGCTGGTGTGGGACTTGAGGGAGCCTCCCCGTCACGTGGTGGCCGGGGAGCGCCGACTGCCCCAAGCCTTGCTCGAACAGGTGGCCCGCCAGCTTGCCGAAAGCTTTTCGATCGAGGCCATCACTGGACAGATTCGCCAGGCCCGGCCTCATGCCCCCAGAATCGAGGAATGGCTGCAAAAAGTCCGTGAAGCGGGTGCACAGGCCGGAGAGCGCCTGCATGAGTTGCCCCTGCCCCATTTGCCGCATCTGCCTACTTTGGAGGATTTCAAACGGCGTGCTCTACAGATGTACGCCCACATCCCCAAATTGGACGAAGTCGCCTCGCGCGCCCAGCTAATCCTCGTTCACATGGTCTACGAAGAGCTTCAGGCGACGAGTTAGCGGATAATCGCGGGATGGGTGGAGGCCACGTGCCGGGCTTGTCCCGGTCGGGCCGTGTTTAGCAACCAGACCCGGAGGAAAAACGCTGCCGCCACCACAGGAGCTTGACTCCGTGGAGCGATGTTTCGTGGCTGAGATCAAATCGTCGGCAGAATTCCCCAGCCCCGGCAAATGGACATCCGGGGGCAGTCAATTCTGGTAGAAGATGAGGGTGCCCTGGGGGATCGACCTGGCGTCGACCGCGTCACCGCTGAGGATGCGGCCTCCGGGGAAGCGATAAAAGGTCGAGGGGTAGTTCCACTTGATGCCCGCGATCTGGGCGGGCAGCCGACGGCCCTTGACATGCCCTCCGTAGATGTAGCCCACCAGGACGCGCGTTCCGTCAGGCAAGCCGTCCAGCGTCCTGCGCCCGGAAGTGTTTCGCTGCAGCTCGCGGCCTGTCCGGACCATGCCGTTGGGCAGAAAGTAGATGGTCGTTGCAGCCGCGTAGTCGTCGCCGGCCAGTTCCGAAGCAGGAGTTGCTGCTTGGCTGACTTCACGGAAGCCCTCGAATTGCCCTTGCGATTCCTCGCCCCTCTGAATGACAACCCGAGTCCCGGCAGGGATCCGGCCCCAATTCTTGATTTGGTTGCCTTTCTTTTGCGAACCGTCCGGGAAGATGTAGACGGTTTGGGGGCTGTTGTAGGCTTCGCGGGCGATGAGCCAGGCGCTGCGCTTGCTGCTGATCAGGTTGGACTCGTCGGGCGCCTGGGGAATCCCTCTCCGCCCGCCGCCCGAGGCAGGGCGCGGCTGGGGGGCGTAAAGGTAGCGGTGCAGGTCGGGATCGGCGACCTTGAGGCGGCCCGCCTCCACATCCCGGTCTCGCAAGGGCTTTTCTGTGAGGCCCAAACGGGCGCGGACGTCGTGGCGGGCGAGAATCATGGCGCATCGTTTGCGCCCTCGGTGGTTGCTGCGATGAAAGCGGTTGGGGCGACCGTAGGCCACCATGGAATGGGTCACGACGTTCTTGTCGGGGATTTTGTAAAGGCTCTGCAGCTGCCGGATCAGTTCCCGCAAGGCCGTGTACTGGCGGCTGGTCAGCTCCTTGTTGTGGTAACCCACCACCTCGACCCCGATGGAATAGTTGTCGACGTTGCGCCGGCCCTCCCACATGCTTCGGCCCGCGTGGGTGGCGATCTTGTTCTTGTCGATGATGCGGTAGACCTTCCCCCGACGGTTGACCAGATAGTGGGCCTCACCGCGTTTGCGCAGCTTTCGCAGCGAACTGGTTTCTCCGCCTTCGGTGGTGTGCAGGACCAGGTAGCGGGTGTAGGGGCGGCGGGGACGGCGGCGGTTTTTTGGGCTGAAACGGTTGCTGATGTCCAGTGCCGCAGCTATGGCCGGCTGCTCGGGGATCAGCGCAGCTGAAACCGCCAGCAAGGCGCCGGTGCCAGCCTTCAGGAGCTGTCGCCGCACTTTGTCGGGCGGTGAATCGGACTCGCCTTCTTCCACCCTTTTGTTCGCGTTCTCTTCGCTCATGGCAAAAAGCGGCTCGCACGGCCAACCAAGCTGAACATAACACAAAGGGCTGTCTGCTCATCAGAGCTGAGTTCCGGGCGCCTCAGCAAGGCTGACGAGACTTCTTGCATCCATTCTGAATCCGCATCCTTGAAGGATTTCTGACTTTTTGGGGAGAAGCGCGTATAATGGCCGGCGCACAAAAATCAAACGGAGGCTTCCAATGCAAGGAAAAGAGAGTCGAAAAATGAGTGGCCGACGCACGCGGCTGGCCTGCTGCTTAATCCTGACATGCCTGATCCTGCTGTCGCACAATCTCCTGGCTGGCTCGCCGGGCGCGCGCAGTTTCTTCGTTGCGCAGGTTGGGCACGGCACCGATGGGATCGGCAACCAATTCTCGACCGAAATCAACTTTATCAACCTTTCGACAACCACGAGTGAAGTCGTGATCAGGACCTTCAGTGATGAGGGCGATCCCCTGAGGCTGATCGAGCAGAACCTGCCCAACACCGCTCCGGAATCGGTTGCAGAGTTGACGGTTCAAATCCCGGGTACCGGTACCGCCAGAACTCGGAGCCTCAATCCCAACCCTGGCACGGCATTGGATATCGGCTGGGCTCAGATATCGACCGCACAGGCTGTGGGACCGAAAGTGGTCTTTCGGATCGTCAACCCTGCCGATCAGTTGGTGACGGCAGCAGATATCCGGGTAATCCCGATCGTCACGGCGGCCTCTTTGTTCGGCCACCAACAGAACACTTCGGGTACCGCCATTGCCCTGCTCAACCCGTTCGGCAATCCGCCCGCCAGGATCTCCCTGGAAGCCATCGGCAACGACGGCAACAGCATCCTGACCAGCTTCATCGATCTCCTGCCTGGCGAAAAGACGGCCCGGTTTTTGTTTCAGTACATGCCCAGCCTGGGCAACTTTGATGGCTCGATTGAAATCCGATCCCGCAACATGACGGATCCGGACAGCAACGACCGGCCTCCCATAGCGATTTTGCCGCTCAACCAGCAGGGGCTGATACTGACCACACAAAACCCCTTTCCACCCCGTCAGCGGCCCTGATCGCCCGGGCGGCCCTCCTTTTGACGGCCTGGCAGCTCCAAGGCTGCACGCTTTCGAGGCTGCGCAAAGCTGGGTGCCTGGCGGAAGAGGCCGAAGATCTGATGCGCCTTGGAGAGATGAGCGGACGGGCAGCCATCTCTCCGGCGCCATTCCAGGGCGCGAACGCTTTGGGCCTTTCCGGTGGCTTCGCCGCAGGGCGGCTCTGCCACCGGCTAATATCCAGGGCTCCTGCGGAGCCGGCAACTCCTGGAATTCCTGCCGTTGGACCGAAGGCAAAGCGACGTGTCTTGGCGGTGGGCCGACCCCGAAGGGTTCAGGGAGATCAGTCCCTGGTCAAGCCGTCCCGGCGCGGCCACCGGTACGGGCCCCCCATGCATAAAGCGCCCTGAAATGGTGCTGGAATAGCAGCGTTTTTCCGGCAGAAGCGGTAAGCCTGGCAAAACGCCACCGTCGGGCCCGCCCCGGCGGAGCGAATGACTGAATGGCTAGCCGCGAGCCAGCAACCTCATCGCAGTCTCTGCGCATCCCCTCCC
>JANQFM010001059.1 GCA_028277865.1 Acidobacteriota bacterium | reverse complement strand
CGCGTTTACCCCATCCCGACAATCCCCACTATTTCCTGCGGGCGGTGGTGAAAAGCCCTCTGCAAGGTCCTTTGCAGGGCGCTACGGTGACGCTGGACGGGCTGCCGCTTCGCATGGAGGGTCCGCCGGGCAAGCGTCCCGGTGACTGGTACGAGGGGAAGATCCGGCTATCCCGTGACGAGTTGTTGGGGCAGCACACCGCCTGCGTCCGTATCGGAAACCCCACTCAGCACTCCGACCAGCCGGCCAGCATCGAGATTGCACTCACGCTGCAGGAAAGCCCTTACCACCAGTTCGAAGTGATCCAGCCCTTTTTCCTTTTGGCGCGAATAGCGCCGCCTCCGCCCATCCAGGCGCTCGTCCGGTGGCTGCCCTGGCTGGTCTTGCTGCTCATCCTGCTGGCACTCTGGTTCGGCCGTGATCGCCCCGGCGTCCCCCGCGACCTGGGATTTGCTCTGGGCTCTCCCCAGTCCCGTTCAGGACTCGTCCCCCGCCAACTGGGACCGGCTACCCTCATCTCGCGCCTGCTGGGGTTGAGGGGCGAACGGCCGGTTTACGCAGAAGGGGACCGTTCGCTGCTGGGATGGGTGCGGCCCGAGTACGAATACCTTTATTATTTCCGTCCGGCCCAAGGCGTCCAGCTTCACGGCGGAAGTCAGGGGGAAAAAGTCTCTTTCCGGGGCAAGTCGGCACTGCTGTCGGTCGCCAAGACATACCTGTTGAAAACGTCCCGGCAGGATTTCCTCTTCCGCCTCGAATTCCGCTAGACAATATCTGGTACTTATTGGTATTCTGCTTCGGCAAGGAGGAGAATAATGTCGTACAACACCAGCGTGACAATCGGCGAACATTTCCACAGCTTCATCCGCAAGCAGGTTTCCAGCGGACGTTTTGGGTCGGCCAGCGAAGTGATTCGCGCAGGCCTCCGCTTGTTGGAGGAGCGGGAAGCCAAGCTGGAAACGCTTCGAGCGGCCCTGGTTGAGGGAGAGCAAAGCGGCCCGGCGGCACCATTTGACGTGGACGAGTTTCTTGCGGAAATGAAGGCAAGCTAATCGGATGGCAAGAATCGCACTCCGACCGCAAGCACGCCGTGATCTGACCGCGATTTGGACGTATAGCGCCGAAGCCTGGGGAGAGGCACAGGCCGAGCGGTATCTCCGAGAGCTGAGTTCCCGGCTTGATATGCTGGAAGTTCATCCTAAGCTGGGCCGAAAATGCGATTTCATACTGCCTGGATATCGGGTCTATCCTTCTGGCGAACATCTCATCTTCTACAAGACATCCGCTGACGAAATCGATGTGGTTCGCATTCTCCACAAGCGGATGGACGCGAAGCGCCATTTCCCCTCCGATTAATCCATAGTGCTCTGCGATCCGTCCCGGTGGTCGCGCTGGGACGACTTGCCACCGGAAGGCTGCAGCCGTCCTACACAGACAAGGCTCTGACTCCTTTGCTATCCTCGTCGTCATGATGAAAAGGCTGCTCCTTGTTCTCTTTCTGGCTGGATTTCACTCGAGTTGGGCTGCCGCCAAAGGGCCGGAATACCTGCAAGCTGCCCGGCAGGCAGCCGAATGGCTCAAGCAAAACGCGATCCGAACCGATCATGGCACGGTCTGGGCTGTCGAACCCGACGATCCGCGCATCATTGTCACCAACCTCTACGCCGGCACATCGGGAGTGGTGCTCTTCTGGCTGGAGTACTACGAGTCCACCTTGGAAGAAGAAGCCCTCAAGCTGGCCGGCAGCGGCGCCGACTACCTGCTGGCCACCCTGCCCGATTCTCCTGAGCAGGCCCAGGCAGGGCTTTACACAGGGATTTCGGGTGTCGGTTTCGTGCTGCACCAGGCCTACCGGGTGACGGGAGATGAGAAATACCTGGCGGGTGCCCGAAAGGTGGTGCGACTATTGCGGGATTCGGCTCAAAAGGTGGGTGCGGGCCTGCAGTGGAACGATGTCACCGACATCATCGGAGGCAGCGCCGGGACAGGGCTGTTCCTGATTTACGCAGCCCGTGAGTTCGACCCTTCGGCCCGCGCCCTGGCTGTGGCTGCCGGAAAGCGGCTGATCGAGCGCGCCAAACCCGAAAAAGGCGGCCTCAAGTGGTCGATGAACGATGAATTCCCACGCCTGATGCCCAACTTTTCCCATGGCACAGCCGGCATCGCCTACTTTTTGGCCACCCTCCACCAGGAAAGCAAAAACGAAGAGTTCCTCAAGGCCGCCTTGGCCGGCGCAAGATACCTGCAGGCCATCTCGGAGCAGGTCGGCGACGGCTGCGTCATCTTTCACCATGAGCCCGGCGGCGAGCAGCTTTACTACCTGAGTTGGTGCCATGGCCCCGCCGGAACGGCACGCCTTTTTTACCGCCTTTACGAAATTACGGGAAAGCAGGAGTGGATGGAATGGGTCCACAAGTTGGCGGCCGGAATCCGTCACAGCGGCATTCCGGAACAAGAGACGCCCGGCTACTGGAACAACGTCAGCCAATGCTGCGGCGCTGCCGGCGTGGCCGAGTTCTTCCTCAACCTGAATCGGGTGACGGGCAATCCGCAGCAGCTGCAGTTCGCCCATCGAATGGCCAAAAACCTGCTCGGGCACGCCAGGACTGAAGACGGCCAAGCCAGCTGGGTGCAGGCCGAACATCGGGTGCGGCCCCAGCAGTTGGCCGCCCAAACGGGCTACATGCAGGGCGCTGCGGGGATCGGCATGATGCTGCTGCATCTGGACTCGTTGACCAACAAGCGAGGCCGTCCCATCGTCTTCCCCGACTCCCCCTTCCAAATCCCGCAATGATGGCCAAGGAGCGGATTTCGCGCCAAGACGCAAAGGCGCGAAGCAGATCTCTTGCATATCTGACATGACTTTGCGAACTTTGCGTCTTGGCGCGAAGCCCCAAAACCCTGGAACTGAATCGCCTGGCTGGGGTAGATTAGTAAGCCGCTCGCGATGAACCTGAAGGAACCGAAACATGAGCCAGCCTGACCGAAACTGGGCGCCCGACTCCTGGATGGACCGGGTGGCTTTGCAGCAGCCGACCTACCCTGACGAGGGGCAACTGCAGCAGGTGCTGGACGAGTTGACCAAGCTTCCGCCCCTGGTGACCAGCTGGGAGGTGGAATCGCTTCGGGAGCAGCTGACCGAAGTGGCCCAGGGCAACATGTTCCTTCTTCAAGGGGGAGATTGCGCCGAGATCTTCAGCGAGTGCGAGTCCTCGATCATTGCCAGCAAGCTGAAGATCCTGCTGCAGATGAGCTTGGTCATCAGCAACGGGAGCCGCAAGAAGGTCGTCCGGGTGGGGCGATTCGCCGGCCAGTACGCCAAGCCGCGCTCCGAGGATATGGAAGAAATCGATGGCGTCCGAATGCCTTCCTACCGGGGCGACAGTGTCAATGCCGCCGCCTTCGAGCCCGAAGCCCGCCGACCCGACCCTCAACGTTTGCTGCGGGCTTATGAACGTTCGGCGCTGACGCTCAACTTCATCCGCTCGCTGGTGGATGGAGGGTTTGCCGACCTGCATCATCCCGAGTACTGGAAGCTGGGCTTCGTGGCCCACTCCCCCCAGGCTGCCGAATACCAGAAAATCGTCGATTCGATCAGCCATTCGTTGAGCCTGCTGCAGACCCTGGCCGGCGCCAACATGGGCGAGGTCCACCGGGTGGACTTCTTTACCAGCCACGAAGGCCTGCATTTGCCTTACGAGCAGGCTCAGACCCGTCAGGTACCCCGCCGCCCCGGCTGGTACAACCTGGCCACCCACATGCCCTGGATCGGTGACCGCACCCGAGATCCGCAAGGCGCCCACGTCGAATATTTTCGGGGAATCTCCAACCCGATCGGCATGAAGGTGGGACCCACTTTGGCACCCGATGAATTGGCTTTCTTGCTGGAAACCCTCAACCCGCGCCGACAGCTCGGCCGCGTCATCCTGATTCACCGCTTCGGCACAAAACGCATCGAAGACTGCCTGCCGCCCTTGATTCAGGCCGTCAGAAAGGCAGGTCAAAAGGTGGTTTGGTGCTGCGATCCCATGCACGGAAACACCCGCAAGACCTCCAACGGCATCAAGACCCGCAACTTTCAGGACATCCTTTCCGAGGTCGAATCCGCCTTCGAAATCCACTCCGATCTGGGAACCTACCTGGGAGGCGTTCACTGCGAACTGACGGGCGAAAATGTCACCGAATGCCTGGGCGGCGCCCGCGACCTGAAGGAAGAAGACCTGCAAAGGGCCTACAAGAGCTGCGTCGATCCGCGCCTCAACTATGAACAAGCCCTGGAACTGGCCTTCCTCATCGCCCGAAGGATGGGGTAGAGTCAGTTGTCGGTTGTCAGGTACGCGTTCGGTTAACCCGTGGGAGGAATCGAGTAGCTTCCCAGGGCTCCCGCCGGGCCTGCCCCGGCGGAGCCCACGACTGGAAAGCTAGAATCGGTGGAGCCAAAGAATAACGCATCCCCTCCCCCCCTTTGGTCGATTGGCCTGATGAGGGATGTAAGGAGTTGCCCGAGATGGTTTCGGCCCGTCGGAGTTGTTTGACTCGCTTCGATCAGCACCACTGGGCTACTGATCGGCGAAAAAGAAATTCCTCTTGCCGCAAGAGCAGCGATACACCTTCCAAAGCAAGAAGCGGTCCAGTCGGGGAATGAGGCTGGCGGCAGGATGCCCTGCACCGCAGGAAAAACAGACGTTGATGTCCGGGGGGATCCATTCGAGTTGCGAAATGGAGCTGGGCTGCAAACCCTCCTGGGCCTCGACCCGCTCGAAGACCACTCCCCAGCCGTAAAGGCTCCAACTTCTTTGGAACCAGCCGTCCAGACGGCGGACTGCGTAGTGGAGCACCCGTACAAATGCCTCCAAAAGACGGGGCGGGATCCAACCCAAGGGGCGTGCCCTTCTGGGATAGTGCTGCAGGCGTTCGGGCGGGGGCGGCTTGAGATAGATGAAGCCGGTGTGAAGCTTCTTGCAGCGCCGAGCCTGCAGCTGCGTGCCGTCTTCAAGTGCTTGGATGAAGGATCTCAGGCTGAACTGGTTGACATGGCCTCCGCCTCTGAAGACCCATCGATAAAGCCGGTCGTCAAAGCTGAAACCGTCCGGAACGGCGGCCCACAAAAAAGCGCCTGGCCGCATCACCCGATTGATCTCGCCGACCGCCTCATTCAGGCTTTCGAAGTGCTCCAGAGTATGGTTGCACACCACCACGTCGAAAGAAGCGCTGGCAAGCGGCAGTGCGCCCGAGTCTGCGATCAGGCGTCCCAAGCAGGGCTGTGGCTGAGCCGGAAACGACAAATCGACGGCCACCACCTGACCTGCGGTCGAGGAGTAGTTGAAACTGCCCCCGCCCGCCCCCAGGTCTAAGACGCGGGCTTGGGGGGAAAGCTCACGCACCAAATCATCCATGGCAGGGAAGCTATTGTGACAGAAGGAGCAGTTGGCCGCGCCTCATGCTCCGGGAGAACCAGAGTGGAAGCCACAGAGGCACTGAGGCACAGAGGCAGTAGAAGAAAAAAGAGCAAAGCTGTGTTTCTGTGCCTCAGTGGCAATCCCCTGGTCTGAGGCTTGCCTCGCCGCTAGGCCGCTAGGGTTTCAGGGTTCTTCACGATTGAGTCAAATTTGGCTGCG
>JANQFM010000158.1 GCA_028277865.1 Acidobacteriota bacterium | reverse complement strand
CGCGGCGCAACGCAGCCAGCGGCGATTAGGGCCGCCGAATGTGGTAACCCGGCGCTGGGCCGACCCCGAAGGGGTCATGGAAATTAGCCGGTGGTCAAGCCGTCCCGGCGCGGCCACCGGAACAGATCCACAAAGCATGAGGCGCCCTGAAGGGTCGCCGGAAGAAGAGCGATTTTTCGGCAGAAGTGACTCTTGCGACAGCCTCTTCAGGGATTGGGAACTTGCCACTTTTGGGTTCCTGCACCTCATGGGCTCCCTCCTTGCGGACGCGCATCCAAGGCCGTTCCCAAGAGCTGTTCCAGCCGGGCCAGGTGTTGATAGTAATCCGAGAAGGCTCGCAAACGGGCCAGTTCGAAATTATGAAAGGCTGCCGTGGTTTCCAACACCGACGTCAAGTCGGCAGTACCGGTTCGATAAAGCTCCTCTACTGAGGTCATGGCCTGACGGGCCTGGGGGATCAGGGTCTCACGGTAAAGCTGCACCAGACGCGAAGCATTGTTGAGCTGAAAGTAGGACTTGGCCACATCGGCGCGCAGGCGCGATTGCTGCGACTCCAGTCCCGCCTGGGCAGCACGTTGCTGATGGCGGGCCTGCCGCGACTGGGCACGAAACTTCCACCACCAGACAGGCAGGGAAATCCCCACGCCCACCGTCAGCGGATCACTTCCAGCATCCGGGGTGGGCAGGAGGGGGTTGCCGGTGGAAATGTAGTTGAGTGAGAAAGTGAAGTCGGGGATGGGCGCCCGCTTGGCCAAGCGGACTCCCAGGCGGGCCCGCTCCACTTCCACCCCGGCAGCCTGCAATTCCTGGTTGTGCATGCGGGCGATCTCCTGCAGGCGCCCGACCGGTCCGCCAAAAGGAATCGGTTCAGCAACTTCGGCGGTTGCGCCCAGGGAATCCGACGGCGCCAGCCCCAAAACTGCCCGCAGCGCTTCGGCTTCAGCTTGGCGCATTTCTTCCAGCAAAATCAGGTCGTAACCCAGCTGAGCCCGTTGGCTTTCGGCCCGGAAGCTTTCCTGAAGCCTTGCTTGGCCGGATCGAGCCTCTCCGGCCGCCACTGCCGCGTAGCGGTCATAGAGCTGGGCGATGGCCTGGGTGACCCGACGGGCACGATCGATGTAGTAAAGCTCGAAAAAGCGCTCCTTGGCCTCGGCGATCACATTGCGCACCAGGGCCTCGTAGCGAAGGTAGGCTATGCGCGCATCGCGGTCGGCGATGCGTCCCGAGAGGATCAGCTTGCCGGGTTCGGGGACGGTCTGCGAAATTCCCAGCGCCCAGCGCTGCGGCCCGGTACGGGTCTCTATGCTGCGCAGGTAATGGTTGTAGCTGAGGCGCGGATCGGGCAGCGAAACCGCCTGGGCCTTGAGCTGCTTGGCGGCTTCCCATTGGTGGCGGGCCTGGCGGATCTGAGGGCTCTGCTCGACGGCGGTCCTGAGCACGGATTCCAGGGTCAGCGGTTGTGCGGGAGGGGTGGAGAGCAGGAGCAGGAGTAGAGTCGAGTGGTGCATGTCGGCCTCGGAGGATGAACCGCAGAAGGCACAGAGAGAAGACGCAGAAAGCACGGGGAAGAGCAGGCCCTGAGCGGCACCCGGAAACTCAGGGTATCATGCGATCTGGACGTTTTTTTAAGACGGCCCCTTATGTTTTCCTTTAGCCTGGATTTCCCATGGATTGCCGTAGCGAAGGCAGTCTATGGGGCGGTGAAACGGCAAGTGGTGACCGCCTCTTTGGTCCGATAGAGTCGTTCTTGAAGCGTCATGCCTCGATGGCAAGCCGCTCACTCATAGTGCAGGGTTCTGGCCGGATCGACGTGTATCGCCAGGCGCAGGGGCTCCAAGGAGGCCAACAAGGCTGACAGGATCAGCACCAATCCGGCCAGGGCGATGCTGGCGGGATCGAGAGGCGACACCTCGTAGAGACGGTTGGAAACAGTGTTCGTGAGCGCAGCTGACAGGGCGAGGCCCAAGACCAGTCCCAACATGGTAACAGCAACCACTCTGGCAATCACATGTCGGCCGATGTCCTTTGGGGCAGCTCCCAGCGCCATGCGGATCCCGAGTTCGTGCAGCCTTCGGCGGACTGCCCAAGCGATCGAGGCATGGAGTCCCAAAG
>JANQFM010000950.1 GCA_028277865.1 Acidobacteriota bacterium | reverse complement strand
GGATGACCCCGGCGGCGACGGCAGCAACGGATACCGGGTTTATTTCCGCGATCTGGTCAAGAAGATCGACCATGTCGTCACAACCGACCGGGTGGTCCTATCAGCCGGGACTTTGGGGTCGACCGAGTTTCTGCTGCGCTGCCGCGACGTATTTGGCACGCTGCCCAAGGTCAGCTCAAAACTGGGAGAGTACTTCTCGGGGAACGGCGATTTCGTCTCTCTTGTGATGGGTACGAAAGAACCGGCCAATCCCAATTACGGGCCGGTGATTACGCAGCGGATCGATTTCAACCTTTACAAAAACTTCAAGCGCGATCAGGCCTTCATAATGGAGGATGCCAGCTATCCGGCAATCATCGACTGGCTGGCGGAGGGTTCGCAGCCCGGCATCCTGAAGCTGCGCGACCTGGGCCTGGCCATCAAGGACTTTTTCAACCGTTTCATTCGCGGCAACTCCATGAGCAAGGTCGGCTACATCTTTTCGGACCTCTTGAAAAACGACATGTCCTACCACACCACCATCCACCTGTGCATGGGGCTGGACAAGTCCGACGGCCGTCTCTTCCTGGACAAGAACAACAATGTCGATCTCGACTGGCCCTACAAGAACAGCTTGCCGCTTTACAACGCCATCCTGCGTTCGGTCAAGGAATTCTATGAGAAGGCCGACGGCAAGATTTGGTTCCCGATTCCCAACTGGAATTGGCCTTTTCGGCAAAATGGCACCGTGCATTCGCTGGGAGGCTGCATTCTGGCCGACAATTCGGACAAGGGAGTCACCAGCGCCGATCGAAAGGACTTCGGGCAGGTTTTCGAGTACGAGAACCTTTATGTAGCCGACGGGGCGATCGTGCCCACGGCGATCGGGCCCAATCCAACAGCCACCATCTCAGCCCTCTCCGAGTTGGTGGCGGAGGGGATTACCGGCATTTCGCCCGATGCGGACCTGTAGTATATTCTGTCGGGTGCAACGACCGCATTGGTTGTGCGGATCGGCGACGCCTGAAGCAAAAATGGATAGATGATATGAGCCAATCGAGTCATCCAATCTCTTTTCACCGCGTTCTGGAGGTTTCCGCCATCATCCTGACGGGCGCCTTTGCGATTGGTTTCGTGGCAAAAATGGTGCCCCTTTTGGAGGGGCCTTTGCAATGGGGAGTGACTTTGGCCTGTGGCTTGGCCGCCTATGTGGCGGCGGACTTCGTGTCCGGCCTGGTCCACTGGATGGCGGATCGTTTCGGCACCCCCGCGACCCCAGTTGTAGGAGCCAACTTCATCGGGCCCTTTCGGGAGCACCATGTGGATCCCAAGGGCATCACGCGGCATGACTTCGTAGAAACAAACGGCAACAACTGCATCGTCCTGCTGCCCGCCTTCGCCCTGGTCTACTTTTTCAGCCCCGGTGAGGGAATGGCCAGCTTGATCCTGACCGCGACAATGCTGGCCTTCGGCCTTTCCATCTTCGCCACCAACCAATTCCACAAATGGGCCCATATGGATCGGCCTCCCCGCCTGATCCGGATTCTGCAAAAGAGTCACATCATCCTGGGGGTGGAGCATCATTCGGTCCATCACTCGGGCTCCTTCGACACCTATTACTGCATCACCAGCGGCTGGCTTAATCCGCTGCTGGCCTATCTCAAGTTTTTTGAACGCATGGAGTGGTTGATCTTCAAGCTGTTTGGAATCAAGACCCAGCCGGACGCCTAGTCCCGAACCAAAACGAGCAGAAAGCCCGGAGCGGATTTCACGCAAAGACGCAAAGACGCAAAGTCCCTTTTCTTTCTTCACGTTGCGTCCTTTGCGGCTTGGCGTGAAAAACCCTGCCTTCGGCATGCGCTGATCAGAGAGCTTTGACTCGGCTCAGCCCCCATCAGATCCGGGACTTGCTGGAATCCATCAGGCTTTTGAAGTTGGTGCCCAGTCGAGGTAGAATCCCTTGGCTTGCGGACGGGCCAAGGCTGGCCGGGGCGACAGTGCGATGATCCGATCAACAAAGCGTCAGGCAGTATGGACTGGAAGGATCTGAAAGGCGGCAAGGTGTTCAAATCACTTAAGTTAATTCTCCTCTGCCCTGTGGCGTTGACGCTGGGCGGCTGTACAGACAGGATCGAGTTCAGAACCGAGATTCGGCCCAACCAGGAAGACGTCCTGGAGGACGGCAGCCTCTACTCCCCCGCCACTCAGTCTTTTTTGCGCACGCACCACTGGCTGGACACGGCAAGTCGGCTCGAGGTGGCCATCGATGGCGACAATCAGGCCAGGCTGATCTTTCAAGAGGGGGATGAGGGGCACGAATTCTCCATCCGCAACCTTCCTATGGAACAGCTGGTTCCCCGTTTGCACTACCAGCCTGCCGACCCGCCCGATGATTTCGACGCCTTTAACCTTCTCATGGCCGAATACGCCCGAAACGGCGTCACAATCCCCCGCGGAGAGGAGGGCGACGAGATCACCCATTTCCAGAGTGATTTCCAGGAGTCGGTTCCTTGGATCCTCGAAGGCGACTACCAATTCGTTCCCAACAAGCACTTTCGCCCTCTCAGGGTCGGGGTGATGAACAATTGCCTGGCGCCCGGCCTGTGGGAACTCAACGCCGTCGACCGTTCCGGCGAAATCTACCATGCCTGGTTCGACTTCCCGGTCGAACACTACTACAGGCTGACGGCCGAAGTGAACGGCCTGGATTCCGAGTTCGTCAAAGAGGCGCTGAAGTGGAAAGTCCCGGAGATCAAGCTGCCATTGGAACGGCTGCGCCAGGAGGGTCCCCTGGAGGGCACGGTGGCTGTTCGATTGGTCGAGATGCCGGTCGGCTTCTCTTCACAGGACTCGCGCCGAAAACTGGCCAAGGGCTTTGTGCAGGTGATGCGGGACGGTGCACTGGATATCCCCGAAAAGCTGTCGGAATTCTATCAACAGCCGGTTTCGATGTCTTCTTTCATCGAGCCGGGAAAATACGCCTCGCAAGAGCCCAGGGATTTTGACTTGCGCTTTCTGGCACAGGTTTCCAGCGCGGAAGTCCGCAGGGTGACGCCTCACACGCATTATTCCTGGAACGATCCGGACGCCGACCCGCCGTCCGATGGGGAATCCGGTGGGGAGCTGGACCATCTGCAGATCATGATCCGTCTGGGGGACAGGTCGATTGTCATCGGTAACCTGCCTATCAACCGGCTGGTCCGGCAAGAGGACTACGTGATCAACGGCTTCGGAGTCGGTGTCCTGGGGCCGTCAACACCGATTGAAAGAAGAAAGATCTTGCTCGACAACGGGCCGCATCCACCTTATGCCTACCTGGTCAAGGAGGCGGATGGGGAGCTTTTGGCCTTGAATTCCCATGACCTGGGCATCGAGCAGATCTTCATCCGTACGCTGCCTTTCGGCGACCGCCCTCATTGGACGGTCACCATCACCTCCTATGAGCGAATCGTGGACTTGGTCAAGTACGAGGTCGAGATCCCTGAATCGCTGCGCAAAGAGCTGATCGCCAGTACCGAAAAATATGTCCCGCCGCTTTATCGGACCTACCGTGACGACAACGTCCGGTGAGTTCCGCAAAGCGGACGGAACGCCTCTTGGGGAAGGTGCAACTTGCCTAGAAAAGAAAAATCCTTCGTCCGGTCTTTGCTGGCCAGGAAATGGCTCAGCATTCCCGCCGCAATCATCATCTTTCTCTTGGCGATCAACCTGGTCATCGTCGGGTTGGTCCGGGTCTATCTGTACCAGCGCGAGATCAGCTACGCCGAGGGGAACGCATCGCCTGCCGCAAGCTCTCCCGCCGCTGACGAGGGCTTCGATCACGTGGGCAAGATCGCCCCCTTTGAGGAAGTCGACGCTTTTGACGACGATGCCAAGCACTGGTCCAACATCTTCAGCAACTATTCGGCCGGCGTGCTGATCTTCGACGCCAATGGGGATGGCAGGCCCGATGTCTACTTCCTTCAGGACGGCCAGAACTGGACTCGCCCCACGGATGAAAAAGGCGTACTGATGGACAAGCCGCGAGGAAAGCACAGCGTGCTTTACCTCAACCAGGGCAACGACGAGGCAGGCAACCCCATTTTTGCCCAAGTCGGCCGGCTTTCGCAAAACTCCACCTACGTCAAAGAGGAGCTGTTGGTGGAGAATTTCTTGTTTCCCCGCCAGAGCACATCGGATTCCATCGACAGGGACGGACGCATTTCCGTGGTGGCGGTTGCCGCCGACTTGAACAACGACGAACTGCCCGACCTGATCATCGGCTCGGGCCTGCCGGGCATGTTCTTTTCCCATCCTGAGACTCAGCAGTTTCTGCCCGAGTTCGTCTCTCCCATCGGGCGTGAATCCAAGAAATCGAATCTGCCCCTCACCGCCCAGGGGATGCACCTCATCCAATACGAGCCCCGCGAAAACCGGGAGGACATGTACGAGAGTGCCCGCGGCCGGGAATACATGGGCGCCAATACCTTGCTCTTGAACCTGGGCGACCGCGACGGCGACGGGATCCCGGAATGGCGTGACGCCAGCCGCCAGGCGGGAATCGAAGGCCAGAGGAACACCACTTCCATCTCGGTTGCCGACATCGACCTGGACGGCGATCTGGACTTTTACGTGGGCAACTCGATGGACCCCGACTATTGGCCGGGGGGCTCGCGCAAGTGGGCCGGGGGCGTCAATGAGCTTTACATCAACCAGCTTGCCGAAACTGGCCAATTCCGCTTCGTCGAAAGAGCGGGCCAGATGGACGTGGACGGTGTCTACGACGAGAGGAATCCGATGCCCGCCTACCACAGGCTCATGGAGATCCCCTTCCTTCCCGTGGAGTATTCCTTCCTGTTCATGAAGTTTGTGAAATACCAGCCCGAGTACCTCAAGATCGGCGATTACGAGACCGAGCGTGGCCAGATCAGCTGGGTGACGGCTCTTCAGGATGCCAACGACGACGGATACCCCGACATCTGGGTGGGAAACGACCTGGGCTACCTGCGCCTCTACATCAATGAAGAGGGGAAGTGCTTCCATTTGGGCGACCACGCCCGACGCGACACCAGCGGCAACTGGATGAGCCTGTCCTTTGCAGATTTCAACGGGGATCTCAAGGAAGACTTCTTCGCCGGCAACCTGGGGGGTGCTGTGATGAGCATTTCCTTTTCCATCCCGGACCCCCATGCGCTGTTCGATCCGGTGATCGGGGACGCAGCCGTCGTCCAGCACTTCGTGGGAACCCAGCACAACGCCTATCACGCCATCATCGATGGTGCGGACGTGCGCCGCGAGTTCGATATCAAGGTGCAGCATTCGCGCCTGCTGCCACCGGACGCCTCGCTGCCGGGCAACATCCGCGAAGTCAGCCCGGTCGGCGAGGTCACCCAGCCGCTCAAGCGGGATTCGCTCGATCCCTACGAATTTTCCTGGGGCTCGGCCAGCTTCGACGTGCAAAACGACGGCTTGATGGATTTCTATTACGTCGGCTGCCTGTACGGGCGCGGGGGAGGGCTGTTTCCAGTTGCCGGAGTGGGGCCGGGCCGGCTGCTGGTCAACGTGACCGAAAAGCCGGAACAGCTTCGCCTGGTGGATCTGACCGGCGAGTACAATGTCTTCAACATCCACGAGCTGCAGTACGACAAGCTGGGAAGCGAGGGGTACATCTACCGCAAATCCCCCCTGCAGAATTGGGGCAAGCGCGACATGGTCTACAGCTACGATCGCAGCAGCTGGGCTCTGAACGGCCCCCTGATCCAGGAGAAGGTCGTCAATCACGACATGATTCAGACCTCCGAGAACGGTCGCGCCGTCATCGCCGCCGACCTGAACCTGGACGGCTTTTCCGACCTGCTGGTGCGCAATGTGGGGGGATACGACAGCCGCAGTTCAAAGGCCACCAACCTCTACGTCAAGATCGACGGCAAGGTCCGGGTGCTGCCGGCACACAGCTATCACTATCCGTCCATGACCAACTATGAGCCGGGCACTTCGCGGCTTTTCATGAACTCTCACCGCGAGAACAATTGGATCAGGGTGCGATTGATCGATGATTCCCCCGCTACGTTCAACCGGGATGCCATCGGTGCCCGGATTGTCGTCAACGACAAGCTGATGTCCGTCAAGCGCGCAGGCGAAGGCGGGCTGGTGGCCAACAAGTTGGAGGATCCCTTGATCGGCCTGGGCAAGGCCGAAGCCACCTCGATCGAGGTCACCTGGCCCGACCGGCAGCGAACCCGAACCAGGCTCGACCTGCCCAACCTCAGCAACGGAACCTTGACGATTTCCAAGGCCGAGGGCGACTGGGAGTTTAGGCCTCGTTACAGCAAGTCCCAGGCGGACAGCGTTTCCCGGTGAGGCCCTTGCAGGCACACGACAGCCTCTGAAAGGAGTCCATCCCCTGCTGAGCCGCAAGCATTTCAAGGTGTTGGGCCTGGCCTTTTTGGCGATCTTGTTGATTGCGGCGCTTCGCTACTACCAGCTCTACGGCGCTGCGCTGCGCTCCGCACTGACCAACCTTTCGGCCCTCACACTGGAAGAGAATCGGTCTGAACTGCATTTTTCCCTTTATATGAGGGAGTTCCTGGTGGCCCTCAGCCTGAATCCTGCTACAAGCCAATACGACCTTCAGGAGGCCATCAAAAAAAGCTGGGCCAGCGGCGCCGACGCCTTTCAAAGGGCTCTTTACCACTGGCATGAGGGTGACTTCCGCCAAGCGATTGAACTTATCGAAGAGGATGTCGAAAAGAACGGCCGCCATGAGGAGAACCTCTTTTGGCTGGCCATGGCCTACCTGCGTTATGCCGAGGCTTTGAATTGCCTGCCTCAAGGCGGCACTTCGGAGCATCTGCTTCACGGATCCCCGGTGTCCTTGCTCCTGAAGCCCGATGAGGCGGAGACTTCGACAGCTCCCCACAAGGGGCCCAGCCGAGCCGATCACGCCCTGATGTGTTCGTTGCCCCTGCTGATGCCTCACCAGCGCCAGGCCTACAGCCGAAAGTCCGCCGAGCTGTTCGAAGAGCTGCTCGATCAATACGGCGCCGAAAACAGGCTCTACCG
>JANQFM010000891.1 GCA_028277865.1 Acidobacteriota bacterium | reverse complement strand
GACCGGTTCGCGGCTGAGGATGTCGGTCGATTCGACAGGTCGACTGCATCCGATGGTCATAATTGCAATCAAGAATGCAATGATGGGGCTCAACCTCTTGAAACTCTGAAATCGCATAGGGTCGAGAATCTACACCCCGGAATTCCGAGCCGTCAACAGCAGAATCCGCGATCTCCGGGAGCGCCCGCATCTTGCGGGCTTCTGCTGTGTGGGGATTCCTGTCCAGTCAGGCAGCAATCCGGACCCCAGAGGCCCGCAAGATGCGGGCGCTCCTCAAACCTGCTGTATCTGAAAGAATTCGAGATATGGGCGGGCCGTTGCGGGTCAGGACTCCTGGGAAGGCTTCAATGCCTGCTGCAAAGTTTCCATCAGGACGTCCATTTTGAAGGGTTTTTTGATGCAGGCGAATGCGCCGGCTTGGTGGGCGGCTTCGAATTCGTTTTCGTGGGCCACGCCGCTGACGATGATGACCGGCATTGCAGGGCGGGTGTCGCGCAAGATTCGCAGGACGTCGATTCCTGCTTTTTTGGGCATGCGCAGGTCGAGCAGCACGGCGTCGAAGCTGCGGTTGTCCAGCTGATTGAGGGCTGCCGCTCCGTCCTCGGCAAATTCCAGCTCCAAGCCCGTTTCAGAAAGGGCTTGGCGCAATACCTGCCGAATGGGCTCCTCGTCGTCGACCACCAGAACACAGCCATCGAACTGAGGGGGGGGGTCTCCCGCGCGATCGGAATCAAGCGCGGCCTCGGAGTGGTATTCGGGGTTTTCAGGCTTGTTCAGAGGCAGCAAAATGCGGAAGACGCTGCCCTTGCCGGGCTTGCTGGAGACAAGGATACGCCCCCCGTGATTGCGGATGATGCTCAGGCAAATGGCCAGCCCCAGCCCGGTTCCCTCTCCCTCCTCCTTGGTGGTGAAAAAGGGATCAAAAATGGAGGGCAAGTCCTGGGGCCGGATGCCTTTTCCCGAATCCCGAATGTCGATCTGGGCTTCTTTCTCCTCTTCGGAAATCCCCAATCGGACAAACAGCCTTCCTCCCGAAGGCATGGCTTGGACGGCGTTGAGGGCCAAGTTGAGGAAAACCTGTTCCAGTTGCTTGGGGTCGGCCAGAATCGTCGGGACGGGATGCATCTCCTTATCGACCTGGATGTTGGCCACCCGGGTACGCTGGCGCAACAGGTGGATGGTGCCTTCGATAAGCGGCTTGAGCTGAACGGGCTCAATCTGAGGCTCGGCGGGGCGGGCCAGCCCCATCAAGTTGGCTGTGATCTCAGAAATGCGCTCGATCTGGCGCGTGATTTCCTGCAGGCGACGGCGCTGCCTTTGGTCCCCGGCGCTGCGCAGCAGCAATTCCGTGTGGCCCGAGATCACTGTGAGGGGATTGTTGATCTCGTGAGCGGCGCCGGCCGCCAGGCGACCCACCGAGGCCAGCCGTTCACTGTGAAAAAGGCGCCTCTCGGTTTCTTCGACTTTGCGGCCCGTCTGAGCCAGCAGTTCGGCTTGGTGGTGCAGATCCTCGGTCAGCAGCAAGCGGTCCAGGGCCAGGGCGGCCCCACGCGAATAGCTGCGTGCGGAGTCAAGCAGCTCCTGGCATTGGTGAACTTCCGGCTCGACCTCCAACAGCATCTGCCCGATCAATCCGCGCCGGCATTCGAGCGGAAAAATGAGCAGATGAGGATCCTGGAACATGGCGGCGAACTCGGCGCCGCCTTCGATGGCGCCGTCGCTTTGCTGGAGCGCCTCTTGCAGGAAGCTGATCTGAGCTCGGGTGGTCAGGCTCTCGAATGGCTCGGACGCAGTCTCATCCAAGGGAAGGGAAAACCGTTTCAAGGCTGCCTGTTCCGAGCGTTTGAGGCAGCCTTCCAGGCTGCTCGCCTGCCGCTGTGCAACGTAGCCGATCATCTTGCGGTGGGGCAGCAATCCTCCCATCATCTCAAGGACTTCCACCAATCCTTGAGCTGGGCCGACAGGGCCGTCCAGAGCCTTGTTCAAGCGCAAAAAAGCTGTGAGAACCTGATCGCGCAGCTCCAGGTGGCGGGTTTGGGCCGCCAGGCGCAGCTGGATCTGCGACAGCTCCCGGTTGGCACGGCTGACGGCCGACAGGTAAAGATCGGCGGTATTGGCATTCCAGTCGAATGACTTGGAGACCTGCTCGAAGCGCGACAGCACTTGGGCCGAGATCTGATTCAGCTCTTCGCCGTTCAATCCGGTCGCCATGCTGAGGCGTTCCTGGGTCCAACGCTCCCCGGGGTCGCCGCTGTCACCGATGCGATAGATGTGGCACAGCGAATTGGCCGCTTTGACCAGAAAGGGAAGCTGATGCCTGGGATCTTCCCCAAAGTAGGAAAGAGGCTGATGGTGCAGCCAGGCGGATTCGATCAGGTCGGCAGGGAAACGCCATCTCTCCATGGCCAGCTTGGCCAGCGCCGTGTGGCCGATCCCGAAGCGCTCCTCTTCGATTTCCAGCAGCCGGCTGCCGCTTTGCTGAGCTTCGGCGACGGCTTGGCCGTATTCCTGCGAGTTCCAGCAGGCCAGCACCAGCTTGCCCATGTCGTGCAGCAGTCCGGCAACGAAGGCATCCATGGGGCGGGGGTATTCCAGGCGACGGGCCATCACTTCCGAGGCAATTGCACAGGCGGCGCAATGGCTCCAAAACTTGACCAGGTCAAAAGAATCGCTGGAAGTGGGTCGGAAACAGTCGAACACCATGGCCGTCAGGACGACGCTGCGGATGGTGTCCTTGCCCAGCAGGACGGCCGCCCGCTCGACGGTGCTCACTTTTCCCTTGCGGCTGTAGTAGGCTGAATTGGCGATCTTGAGGACCTTGGCGGAGATGGCATGATCGGTCTCGATCATGCGCACCACTTCACGAATGCCGGTCCCATTGTCGGTGGTGACCTCGATGAGGCGAATGGCAACGGCAGGAAGGGTGGGCAATTCCTCCAAGCGCTCTATAAAACCGCTCAAGCCGCTGGCTTCGACTGTCACGAATCCGTGTCCTCCCCTGGCCTCGAAAGGCTCTCATGCCGCCCTCCGAACCGTCTGCGCCGCTGTCATCAAACGGACTTCAAACCCCAGCAACAACCCGTTCAAATTATAACAGCGCCCTGACGGATTCTAGGCCGATCCCACGCTATTGGCACATCGACTCTTGATGAAGAAGCTGTGGAAGAGAGTGTACCGCCAGATCGCATTAAGAATTCTGTGGAAAGCAAATAATCATGTTGATATCAATGCCGATGTCATATGACATACAGTGAATCCTGTGCCGTAGGCCGCGTCGTGACGCAAGCTGTTGTTTGCAGATATTTCACACACCTCGGCGGTTATCCCCCCTCCTCTTCCTGTCCTTGAGAATCTCCCGTGCCGCATTGAAGCCAGGCGCACCGGTCACCCCTCCACCCGGATGCGTGCCTGCTCCGCACAGGTAGAGCCCTTTGACCGGGCTGCGGTATTGGCCGCAACCCGCCATGGGACGCATGAAGAGCATCTGGTCGAGTCCCATTTCGCCTTGGTGGATCGATCCTTCGCTCAGCCCGTAATCCCGCTCCCAGTCCAGGGGAGTCAGGATGCGCTGGTGAAGGACCGACTCCTGCAGACCTGGGGCGTATTGGGCCAGCGTCCCAATGATGAGATCGGCCAGCTCGGGTGCCTGTTCTTCCCAACTGCCTTCTTTGAGGCTGTAAGGGGCATGCTGGGCTGTCACGCTGAGGATGTGCTTGCCCGCCGGGGCCAGCGAGGGGTCGGTGAGGGTGGGGATGACGGCGTCCAGGATGGGTCGGCGGGAGATGCGGCCGTACTTGGCATCGTCTGAGGCGCGTTCCAGGTAATCCAGGCTGGGGGCGATGAGGATATGGCCTTTGAGGTGGTCGTCCCCAGGGGGGGCGTTTTGAAAGCGGGGCAGGGAATCCAGCGCCAGCAGCAGCTTGGCGGTGGTGCCCCGCAGGCGGATGTTGCCTGCCCGACGCATCATTCGGGGCTGCAGTCGGGCCGGACCCAACAGGTCCATCAAGGTACGTCGGGGATCGGCGTTGGAGACGATCGAACGTGCAGGCAGCTCCTCTCCGGTGGCCAGCGCGACTCCTGCAGCTCGGCCTTGGTCATCGACGAGGATCCGCGACACGCTGCTTTCGGTTCGGATCTCAGCTCCGCACTTGGCTGCGGCCTCGGCGAGTACATGGCTGAGACGCCCCATTCCCCCGCGCACAAATCGGGACGCTCGGCCGGCCGGGGCACCCCCATTGAGGCTGTGGTAGAGCAGCAAAAAGGTCGTCCCGGCGGCCCGAGGCCCGAATCGGATCCCCGAAACCCCGGCTGAACCCAGCACCCCCTGCAAAAGAGGGCTTTTGAACCGCTCCTGAAGGAAATCGTAGACAGGCATGGGCAGCAGGCGCAAAAACTCCATCATGTCGCGCTTGCCCAGCCCTTTGACCTTGAGGGCCAGCTTCATCCAAGGGTAGGCCTCAGCCAGGGAAGTCTTGTGCAGGCGCGGCGGCGTGAGGGTCATCATGCCTTGCAACAGGGCGGACAGACGCTGGACGAGGCGGCAGTATTCGGGGAAGCGCCGGGCATCATCGTCGCAATGGCGGGCGATTTCGGAGCTGGACTTGGCAGGGTCGCGCCACAGGGTCAACGGAGGGCCGTCCGGTTGAGGGGCGAAGGCCAGTACGGGGCTTTCGACAAATTGCAGCCCCTGGCGCTCCAAGTCCAGGTGTCGGAGCACCTCGGGGTGCAGCAGCCCCGCATCATCGGCGCCGGTGTTGACTCGGAATCCTGCAAAGATCTCCTCAGTGGCGGCAGCGCCTCCCAGGCTCTTGCGCTGCTCCAGCACCAGCACCGACAATCCGGCTCGGGCCAGCAGGGCGGCGGTCACCAGGCCGTTGTGGCCGGCGCCGATCAAAATCGCGTCGTACTTCTCAGGCATGGACATTTGGGGTTTCACGCAGAGGCGCAGAAACGCAGAGGAGGAAGAAGGAAGAAAAGAGAGGACTTCTCCCCGCTCTCCTCTGCGTCTCTGCGCCTTTGCGTGAAACCTCCCTCTTACTTCTTCAAGTCCCTTAATATCTCCAATGCTGCCAGCCGTCCCGGCGCTCCGGTGATGCCTCCGCCGGGGTGGGTGGCTGAGCCGCAGTGGTAGTAGTTGCGGATGGGCGTCCGGTACTGGGCCAGGCCCGGTGCGGGACGCAGGAAAAAAAGCTGCGACAGGCTCAATTCGCCTTGAAAGATGTTTCCCTGAGTCAGCCCTGTGGTGCGTTCGATGTCCAAAGGCGTCAGGACTTGGCGGTGCAGGATGATGTCCTTCAGATTGGGGATGTATTGGCTGAGGGTTTCGATCACCGTATCCCCCAATGCCTGGCGCTGCCCGTCCCAATCGCCCTCGGCCAGATGGTAGGGGGCGTACTGGATGAAGCAGGACATGACGTGCTTGCCGGGCGGCGCCATGGCGGGGTCGATCATGGAGGGGAGGATGACGTCCATGTAGGGCTGGCGCGAGAAGCGCCCATACTTGGCGTCGTCATAGGCCCGCTCCAGGTAGTCCAGGTCGGGGCTGATCGAGAATGCGCCGCGCAGATGGGGGCCGTCGCCGGGACGGCAGGCAAAGTCGGGGGCGGCGTCCAGCGCCAGGTTGACCTTGGCCGAAGATCCTCGGTAGACATAGTTTTTCAATGAGGCAACCAGTTCGCCGGGAAGGTGTTTTTCACCTGCCAGACGCAGGAAGGTGTGGCGGGGATCCAAGCTGGAAATCACCGTCCGGGAGAGGATCTCGTCCCCGTTTTGCAGTGCTACGCCCAGGATGCGGCCGTTCTTGATGATCAGCCTTTCGACACTTGCCCCGGTGCGGATCTCGGCGCCCAGCGAACAGGCTGAGGAGGCGATGGCTTCGGAGATGCCTCCCGTCCCGCCGCGTGCAAATCCCCAGGCCCGGAAGTTGCCGTCGATTTCGCCCATGTAGTGATGCAGCAGCACATAGGCCGTCCCCGGCGAGCGCGGACCCAAAAAGGTTCCGATGATGCCGCTGGCCGACAGGGTGGCCTTGAGGGGTTCGCTCTCGAACCACTCCTCGACAAAGTCGGCCGAACTCATGGTCATCAGCTTGGTCAGGGTTTGGAGCTTTTCTTCTCCCAGTCCCAGCATGTGACGTCCCAATCCCCCCATCCCGATCAAGTCGCGGGGATTCAGCTTGGTGGGGTCGGGGGGCATGATACCCAGCATGTACTTGACGGCCTTGGCCATGAAGTAGAGGGTGCGGCCGTAGTCCTCATAGGCTTCGGCATCGCGGGGGCTGAATCGGGCGATGTCGCGCAGGGTGCGGTAGTGGTCGGCGTCGCGGTAAAGGCAATCGCCGTCGGGAAGGGGAGTCAGGGTGCTCTCCAGCGGCAGGATGGCCAAACCGTGCTCGGGCAGTTTCAATTCCCGGATGATCTCGGGCCGCAGCAGGGAGACAACGTAGGAAAAGACCGAGAATCGGAAGCCGGGAAAGACCTCTTCGCTGACCGAAGCCCCTCCCACTATCGGCCGGCGCTCCAACAGCAGGGTGCGCAGCCCGCCCCGTGCCAGGTAAGCCGCCGTGACCAGGCCGTTGTGGCCCCCTCCGATGACGATCGCGTCGTAGCGGTCAGGCATGGGTTGCTCTTGGGGTCTCACGCAGAGCCGCAGAGTCGCAGAGAGAGGGGGCAGACGTCCAAGGTCCAAAGTCCAAAGTCCAAGGACTGCGGAAGGTACTCTCCTGCTGACAACTGACAACTGACAACTGACAACTGAACTTCCCCTCTCTCTGCGCCTCTGCGTGAACCTACTCTTTCTTTCTCCTGGGATCGAAGAAGGGCGGCTTGACCAGTGTTGCCCGCGCCCGTTGGCGACTGTACTCGATGGTCACTTCCATCTCGACCTGGTTTCCAGGACGGGCGTAGAGGCTTCTCAGGCTGGCCAGGCCGATATACTTCTTGAGGATGGGAGAAAAGGTGTGGCTGGTGACCTGGCCGATCTGTTCTCTTTCCTTATATAGGGGCACGGCGGATCGGGATGCCCGGCCGGCCACTCGGGGAGGCAGGTCCACCTCGTCGAAAAGGCGTTCCAGATGGACCCAATCCACTTCAACTCCCATCAAAGCCCACTCCGACCCTCTTTCTTCTTCGTCCAGCAGCGCCTGCCGCCCCACGTAGTCCCCCTTGTCAAAGCGCACCGCCCATCCAAGCCCCAACTCCAGGGGAGAGGATTTTTGGGCTTCGATAAGGGTCTTGTGGCTGGAAAAGAAGTCCACGTCTATGAGCAGCAGCCCGGCTTCGATGCGGGCGATGTCCAGCGCCACGATGCCGGTCGGGGTAGCGCCGTAGCCGTTGCCCTTGTCCATCAGGCTGTCCCAAAGCTGCGGCGCGTTGGCGATCGGCGTCCACAATTCGTAGCCCAGGTCGCCGGTGTATCCGGTGCGGGTCACCGTGACTTCAAAACCGTCGATCTTTCCTTTTGTAAGGCGGAAGTAGCTCAGCTTGTCCAAGCCGGCATGAGGCATCAGCTCTTGAAGCAGAGCCCGTGAATTGGGGCCCTGAACGGCCAGGGCGGCCAACTCTTCGGTCACCTCGTCGACGCTTGCATCCAGCCCGTAGCCGCAATCCTCGAACCACCTCAAGCTGCGCTCGGCGGCTGTGACGCGCAGATGATCGTCAGCCAGCCTGGCCACTGTCCCATCTTCGATCATCTTGCCGTCGTCGTCGCACCAGGGCGTGTACATCACGCGCCCCACCTGGCACTTGCCGATGTCGCGGGTCATGACCCGGTTGACCAGCCGCACCGCATCGGGACCGCGCACCTCGTATTTAAAAAGGGGAGAGACGTCGATCAACGCCACCCCATTGCGGATGGCATAGTACTCCCGTTCATGGCTGTGCTCATAAGTCGAAGCCGCCAGCCACCCCGCCCATTCGCGCCACTCGTGGCTGTGGCACAAGGCGGAAGTCCTGGGGTGAAAGGCTGTCGGCTGCGGCATCAGGTCAGGGATAATACGCCCTCGGGGCGGAGATGTCCAAAGCGTGGCCGCTGCTCTTACCCAAGTCCAGAGAGGTTCCGGATCGTGGCAATTCTTGACAAGCTGAGTTTGGTAGTACTATCCTGAGTTACGTAGTACGAGCTTTTCTGAGATCAAACCAGGAGATTTTTTGACAGACAATCTCTGAGGAGGGCAGGATGGCGAGTTCGGTCATTACTCGGAAAGGTCAAGTGACGATCCCGAAAGCGATCCGGGACGAGGTGAAATGGAGGGAAGGCGATCAGGTTGGATTC